>JAWVZD010000041.1:0-8475 GCA_033722395.1 Thermoanaerobaculia bacterium
CGGGGTGCGAGCTTGAAGGCGCTGATCCTGTCCGGGGGCGAGGGGAGCCGTCTGCGGCCCCTGACCCACACACGGGCCAAGCAGCTGATGCCGGTGGCCAACAAGCCGGTGCTCTTCTACGGTCTCGAAGCGGTGCGCGAGGCGGGGATCGACCGAGCCGGCATCATCGTCGGTGAGACCCGGGCCGAGATCGAAGAGGCGGTCGGGAACGGCTCGAGGTTCGGCCTCGACGTGACCTACATCGAGCAGGAGGCGCCGCTCGGCCTGGCGCATGCGGTGCTCGTGGCCGAGAGCTTCCTCGCCGACGAGCCGTTCGTGATGTACCTGGGCGACAATCTGATCGCCGGAGGCATCGCCGGCTTGGTCGAGGAGTTCCGCCAGCACGGTCCGAATGCCGAGATCCTCCTCGCCAAGGTGCCGAATCCGGAGCAGTTCGGGGTAGCGGAGCTCGACGAGCGCGGCCGGGTGCGATCGCTGGAGGAGAAGCCGAGCCGGCCGAAGAGCGATCTCGCCCTGGTCGGTGTCTATATGTTCGACAGCTCGGTGTTCGAGTCGGTTCGGCGTATCGAGCCGTCGGCGCGGGGAGAGCTCGAGATCACCGACGCCATCCAAGATCTGGTCGACCGCGGGCTCGAGGTGATGTCCCACCAGGTGCACGGATGGTGGAAGGACACCGGCAAGCCGGAGGACATCCTGGAGGCGAATCGGATCGTTCTGGGGACGCTCGACGTACCCCCGCGAGCCGCGCTGCCCGACGGGAGCCGCATCGAGGGTCGGGTAGCGTTGGGCGACGACGTCGAGATCTCGCGCTCGCTGATTCGCGGCCCGGCGATCATCGGCTCCGGGGTGCGGCTCGACGAGGCCTTCATCGGACCGTATACGTCGATCGGCGACGGCTGCCGTCTGAGTCGCTGCGAGATCGAGAACTCGATCGTCATGGAGGGGTCGCGGCTGGAGGATCTGCCACGCCGCGTCGACGGCTCGCTCCTCGGGCGGGACGTCCGCGTCACCCGCTCCGAGGGCAAGCCGCGGGCCTTCCGCTTCGTTCTCGGCGACGGCTCGCAGATCCGCATCCCCGAGTGAGCTCGACGTTGATCTTGGGTGCCGGCGGCATGCTCGGCACCGCCCTGTGCCGGGAGGCGGCGCCCGAGGAACCCCTGATGGCGTTGTCGCGGGCCGAGCTCGACATCCGCGATCGGCGGGCAGTGGAGGAGCGGGTCACGGCCGCCCGGCCCGAGGCGATCGTCAACTGTGCCGCGATGACCGCCGTCGACGCCTGTGAGGAGCGCCGCGACGAGGCCTTCGCCGTCAACGGCGAGGCAGTGGGGCACCTCGCAGCGGCGGCGCGCGACTGCGGTGCCCTGCTGGTTCAGGTGTCGACCGATTTCGTCTTCGACGGCGCCCAGTCGACGCCGTACCGCGAAGACGACACACCGAATCCCCTGTCGGTCTATGGCCGCAGCAAGCTCGAGGGAGAGCATCGCGCCCTCGAGTGGGAGGAGAGTCTGGTAGTGCGCACGAGCTGGATCTTCGGCCCGGGCGGCACGAACTTCGTAGCGACGATGGCACGCCTCATCCGCGAGGACAGGAAGCCGTTGCGCGTCGTCGCCGACCAGGTCGGCTGCCCGACCTATTCGCTCTATCTGGCGCGGGCGATCTGGCAGCTCGTCGGCTTGCGTTCGAAGGGGATCGTCCACTATCGTAACCGCGAGCCGATCTCCTGGCACGGCTTCGCGAGCTCGATCGCCGCCCTGCTCGACGACGCAGACGAAGTCGAGCCCATCTCTAGCGAGGAGTTGGCCCGCCTGGCGCCACGGCCGCGGTACTCCGTACTGGACGTCTCTCGCTTCGAGAGGCTCGCCCGGCGGACGGTCGAGCCTTGGAGCGCGGGGCTCGAAGAGTATCTGGACCGAGAGGACGACGGGAACGACCGATGAGAGTGTTGATTACCGGTATCACCGGCTTCGCGGGCTCGCACCTGGCCGAGCTCATCCTCGCCGAGCATCCGGAGGTGGAGCTGTTCGGCACCTACCGCTGGCGGAGCCGGCGGGACAACATCGAGGGTCTGGAGGACCGGGTCGAGCTGCTCGAGACGCATCTCGAGGACTACTCGTCCATGCACACGACCCTCGAGGCGGCCCGCCCCGACGTGGTCTTCCACCTGGCCGCGCAGAGCTTCGTGCCGTCGAGCTGGACGGCACCGAGCGAGACCCTGACCACCAACATCGCCGGCCAGACGCATCTGTTCGAGGCGGTGCGCCGGCTCAAGCTCGATCCGGTCATCCAGATCGCCTGCTCGAGCGAGGAGTACGGCCTGGTGCTGCCGGACGAGGTGCCGATCAAGGAGACGAATCCGCTACGACCGCTCTCCCCGTACGCGGTGTCGAAAGTGGGGCAGGATCTGCTCGCCTATCAGTACCACCAGAGCTACGGCGTGCGGGCTGTCCGCACCCGTGGTTTCAATCACACAGGCCCCCGCCGGGGTGACGTCTTCGTGACCTCGAACTTCGCCAAGCAGCTGGCGTCGATCGAGGCCGGACTTCGCGAGCCGGTCATCCGGGTCGGCAACCTCGAAGCGGTACGGGATTTCACCGACGTACGAGACATGGTGCGCGCCTACTGGCTGGCGGTGCACGAGGCGACCCCCGGGGAGGCGTACAACATCTGCCGCGGCGAGGGCATCGTCATCCGCGATCTGCTCGATCGCTTGATCGAGTTGTCCGGTGTCGACGTTACCGTCGAGGTCGACCCGGCCCGCCTGAGGCCTTCGGACGTCGAGATCCTGATCGGCGACTGCTCCAAGTTCCGACGCGAGACCGGCTGGGAGCCGCGCATCCCGTTCGATCAGACGCTCACCGATCTCCTCGATTACTGGCGAGAGCGGTTGCGCGGAGAGAAGCCGCACCCTACGGACTGACGACGACGGCTCCCGACGATGCGTTTCTTGGTCACCGGCGCCACGGGCTTCGTCGGTGCCCGGTTGGTGCGACATCTGGCCGAGGCTGGCCACGAGGTCGCCGGAACCTATATCGGAAACCCGCCGAGCGAGCCGTGCTACCTCGCTCTCGAGGCCGATCTGCTCGACCGGCGGGCGCTCGTCGAAGCGGTCGAGCGGGCGGCGCCGGACGCAGTGATCCACCTGGCCGGGTTGAGCCACGTCGGCTCGTCGTGGGACCGGATCGGCGACTACTTCCGAGTCAACGTCGAAGGAACGCGCCTCGTCCTGTCCGCTGCCGCCGGATGCCGCTTCGTTCTCGCGTCGAGCGCCGAAATCTATGGCCTCGTACCGGACAAGGACCAGCCGATCGCCGAGTCGACGCGCTACGACCCGCGCAATCCGTACGCCATGTCGAAGGCGGCCGCCGAGCTGCTGGCACTCGACGAGGGGGCGGTGGTGGCGCGCTCGTTCAACCTGATCGGTCCGGGGCAGGCTGAGCAGTTCGCCCTGCCGAGCTTCGCCCGGCAGCTGGCCGAGGTCGAGAGCGGCGAGCGAGAGCCGGTTCTCGAGGTGGGCAACCTGGAGGCGCGGCGCGACTTCCTGCACGTCGACGACGCCATGGAGGCCTACCGCCTGATGGCGACGGAGGGTGAGCCGGGGGAGGCGTACAACCTGGGTCTCGGCGAGGCGCGATCGATCCGCGAGATGCTCGATCTCCTGCTCGCGGTGTCGGGAGTCTCGGCGCATCCGCAGATGGATCCGGAGCGCTTCCGGCCGGTCGACATCCCACTGACCTATGCCGACACGACCAAGTTGCGTCAGCTCGGCTGGCGACCGCAGCACGACGTCGAGCAGGCGCTACGCGACCTCTGGTCGTCGGTCCGCTCGGCCCGGCCGTCGCCCGACGGCTAGAATCGCCCGTGAGCGAGCCCGTGAAGCGAGCCCATAAAGCGAGCCCAGGGAGCGAGCATGGAACCGACGACAGAGGATGCAATCGATCCGAGCGGCGACCGTCGCGAGCTGCTCGGGTTCTACGACCGCGTGAGGCGACGCGTGCTCGATCATGTCGAGCGCCGCGGACCGCGTCTCGGCCGCCGCCTGGCCGAGACGCTCCTCCTCGTTCCCGACGTGCTGCTGCTGCTCGTCCGCCTCCTGCTCGATCCGGAGGTTCCCCGCCAGGCGCGCGCCGTCGTCGGCGGGGGATTGGCGTACTTCCTGCTGCCGTTCGACGTCGTGCCCGAGATCCTGGTCGGGGCGCCCGGCTACGTGGAGGATCTCCTGGTCGCGACGACGGTGCTGGCCTGTGCCCTGGGCGACGACCTGGAGCGCTACGCCGAGCGGCACTGGAGCGGTCCGAGCGATGTCCGGCGGGCTCTGGGCGACCTGGGCGAGAGCGCCAGCCAACTCGTCGGCCTCGACATCGAGAAGCGCGTCGAAAGGGTCGTGGCGCGACGGCTCAAGCGAGGTCGTCGCGCTCCTCGCGCCACCTTCTGAGCTGATCGAACAGCCGGCGTACCGGCTCGAAACCGCCGTCGGGGAAGTTCTTCTCGTTCTGCCAGAACTCGGCCAGCTCGCCGGTGCCCCAACCTTCGTAGACCGTCACCTTGATCATCAGCTGGAGCTTGTCGCACGCCTTGACGAAGCGCGCCTCCGGGGTCTCTCGCGCCGTCAATTCGGCCCACAGGGCCCGTCCGTCCGCGCCGAGCGGGGCCAGGAGCTCCCGGGCGGCGGTCTGCTCGGCGGCGCGCTTGGCACCCGCCGGCAGGTAGTGGGCGGCGGTCATCGGCAGGTCGCCGGTCCGCACCTCGGCGAGGTCGTGCAGCAGAGCCAGCTCGATCGCTCGCAGGGTGTCGACCTGGGGGATGCGGCGCCCCAGGAGCCAGACCAGAAGGACGACGTGCAGGGTGTGCTCGGCGACGCTCTCGGCATCGACGACGCCCCGCATCAGATAGCCCATGCGGGGAACGCGATCGAGCGTCTGGAGCTCGAGCACCAGATCGAGCAGATCGTTCTCGTGGCTCACAACGTTCGCGCCACCTCTCCCAGATGGCCGATGGCGTCGTCCAGCTGTGCGTCGGCCAGATACGGCGCCGGACCGAAGCGCAGCAGCCGGTCCCGGAAATCGGTGAGCACGCCGCGCTCCAGCAGGTCGCGATGGAGCTTTGCAGCGTACGTCGACTCGACGGCGAGGAAGCCGCCGACGGCGTCGAGCGGGGTGTCGCGGTCGCGCTGCACCACCTCGGGATCGAGATCGAGAGCGTCGAAGCGACGCGCCAGTCGGTCGACCTGGTGTCGACTCACGCGGCGTAGGAACTCCGGCGTGAGCTCGTGCTCGGCGAAGAATTCGAGGACGGCGGCGGCCCGGTAGTGCGACGTCGGATCGTAGGTGGCTCCCGCGAACCGCTCGTCGCCCGGGTGATAGGTCACGCGATGCTCGTCTCGGCCGTCGGTCAGCTCGTCGAACTCGGCGAACCAGCCGGTGACAACCGGGCGGAGTCGACAGTCGGAGGGGAAGCGGAGAAAGCAGTTCCCTTCCCCCATCTGGCAGTACTTGTAGCCGCCGCCGACGGCAAAGGCGTCAGTAAGCCCGCGCTCTCGGAGGGAGAACGGCACCGCGTCGAGTTGGTGGTAGAGGTCGAGCAGGAGCCGCGCGCCGTGCCGCCGACAGGCTTCGGCGGCGGCCGTCAGCTCGCCGGCGATGTGTGCATTGCGATAGAAGACCGTCGATACCAAGACGGCGGCGGTGCGGTCGCAGGTCGCGGCAGCCAGGCGCTCCCCGACCGTCGCCGCGGGGGAGGCCGCCACGCGTACCACCTCGAGTCCTTCCTCCGCCAGGCGATCGGCCTGCCGCCGCAACGAGTGGAACTCGCAGTCGGTGGTCACCAGCTTGGGCCGCCGCGCGAGCGGCAGTGCGGACAGAAACCGAACGAGGAGCTCGTGAGTATTGGCAGCGAGCGAGTAGAGACCGTCAGGATCGTCGAGCAGTCGACGAAATCCCCGCCGGACGCGCTCCGCCTTGGCGAACGCTCGGTCCCACTTGCCGTCGACCCGGTGGGCGGCGTCGAGCCATGCCTCCTGCTGTCCTTGGAACGCCCGATCCGGCCAGGCTTGGTGCGAGTGCCCGGTGAGGAGAAGGCGCTCGCCGACCCGGAAGCGACCGTAGTGCTCCGCCAACCGGTTGGGGCTGGCGTAGAGCTCTGAGGGATCGAACGCCATCGATCGCCGTCTCGGCTCAGAGCCGGGTGCGGATCTCCCAGAGATCGGGGAAGAGCGGCTCGAAGAGCGTCGTGCGCAGGTAGCCGGCGCCTTCGGAGCCGCCGGTGCCGCGCTTGTGACCGATCGTGCGCTCGACCATCTTGACGTGGCGGTAGCGCCACTCCTGGAGGCCTTCGTCGAGGTCGACCATGCGCTCGCAGACCGAGTTCTCCAGCCCGTCCTCGCGGTACATGGCGAGGAGCGCCTCCTGCAGCGTCTCATCGGTCTCGATCGGCCGGGTGACGTCGCGCTCGAGCAGGGCGGCCGGAACGTCGTAGCCGCAGGCGGCGACGAAGCGCACGAACGAGTCCCACAGGGTGGGTGCCTCGTAGGCAGCCTCGATGGCGCGGCGGCCGGGAGAGCCCTCCGGATGGTGCTCGATCAGCCCCCGGTTCTTCCGCCCCAGGAGGAACTCGAGCTGGCGAAACTGCGCCGACTGGAAGCCGCTCGCCGACTCCAGCCGGGAGCGGAAGCTCAGGAACGAGACCGGCGTCATCGTCTCCAGGATGTCGACCTGGGCGACCAGCAGCTTGAGGATCGTCAGGATGCGCTTGAACGAGGCGAGGGAGGTGCCGAGCGCGGCCGCCTCGAGGTGCGTCTGTAGGGCGCGGACCTCGTACAGCATCTGCTTGAACCACAGCTCGTAGACCTGGTGAATGACGATGAAGAGCATCTCGTCGTGCTCGTCGGAGACCGGCTGCTGGAGGTCGAGCAGATCGTCGAGGCGCAGATAGCTGGTGTAGGTGAGGGCCTTGCGCGTCGAATCGGGAATGGGCATGCTCCGATCGTACCGCAACGCGAGCGCGCCGCCGCGGCGCTCAGAAGAGCAGTCGGTAACCCACCCAGAGAACGGCGAGATCGACCAGCACGTGCGACAGCCAGGCTCCGACGAGGCTCTCCTGACGCTCGTACATCAGGCACCACACCGCCCCACCGAGAGCCACCGCGAGGGTGAGCGGTGCGGCCCAGGCGAGCGGGAAGTACTGCGACAGGACGACCGCGTGATGGGCCGCGAACGCCAGGCTGGCAAGAGTCACGGCGACACCGAGCGACAGGTGCCTGCGGAGGGTGCCGAAGAGGAACCAGCGCCAGTAGTACTCCTCGAGTGCCGAGTGGACGACGGAGAGGAAGAGGGCGAAGGAGAGGTAGTGCTCGAGCACTCCGAGCTGCGTCACCTTGTGGCGGATGCGCTCGGCGTGAGCGGCGATCAGCTCCCCGAGCGGGGTCGCCATCAGTCCGAGCGTGGCGACGATCACCAAGCCCCCGAAGGCCAGGCCGGGTGCGACCGCGGCCCGGTGGGCGGGTCGAGTCCAGTCGACCCGCGGCAGCCGACGACCGAGGAGGAGCGGAACCGCGATCAGCGGCCAGACCAGAGTGAACAGCTTGACCAGGACGTAGACCCAGCGCGCCCAGCTCTGGCCAGCGAAGAGATCGAAGTAGACCACCGCTCCGGCGAACGGCAGGAAGGCGGCCGGCAGGATGGCCGCGACCACGCGGGCAGGAGGCGGAGAGGCTGCTTCAGGCACCGCGCTCGAGGACCCGGCGAACGCGCCGGTTGGCGGCGTCGAGCGGTGACTCGTCGTTGGCCGAGGCCTCGCGAAAGATCTCGCCGATGGTGCTGCCGACGTCGTCCATCCGCTGTAGGATCGCCGCGGTATCGGTCTCGCCGTTGGCCAGTAGACCGAAGGCCATCGCGCCCCCGCCGTTGATGACGAAGTCGGGGGCGTAGACGATCTCCCGGCGGTGCAGCCGATCGGCGTCGGCTTCGGTCGCCAGCTGGTTGTTGGCCGACCCCGCCACCAGACGGCAGGAGAGGCGAGGGATGGTCTCCTCGTTGAGTGTCGAGCCGATGGCACACGGCGAGTAGATGTCGCAGGGGGTGTCGTAGACACGGTCGGCGCGGACCGTCTCGCCGCCGATCTCCTCGGCCACCCGCCGCGCTAGTTCCTCGTCGATGTCGCACAGCAGGACCCGGGCGCCTTCTCGCCGCAGCATCTCGGCGAGACGCCGACCGACGTGTCCGACTCCCTGGATCAGCACGACGCGATCGGCGAGGCCGCCTCCGAAGACCTCCTCCGCCGCCGCCCGCATGCCGGCGAAGACCCCGCGGGCGGTGAACGGACCGGGATCGATCTTCTGGCCGCTGTCGGGGTCGAAGCCGTGGATGTGGCGGGTCTGTCGAGCGATGACGGCGAAGTCCTCCGGCGTCGTGCCGAGGTCCTCTCCGGTGGAGAAGATGCCGCCGAGGGAGTCGATCAGTCGACCGTAGCGCTCCAGGAATC
>JAWVZD010000042.1:0-8472 GCA_033722395.1 Thermoanaerobaculia bacterium
AGCCGCCTCCCCTCGGGTCGACCTCCCTCGGCGACGATCTGACGGCCGAGCGCAGACCATCCGACCGGACCGCCGAGCCACAATCGATCTCCGGGCTCGGCGCCCGTCCGATCGACGAATCGTCCCCGCGGCGGACGGTCGCCTACCACCCACAGGGCCAGCCGGACGCGCTCGGCGCGCGCCGTGTCGCCACCGACGAGGGCCATCTCGCGGTCGTCGAGGGCCTTGGCCAGAGCGGTGAAAAAGCGCCGACGGGGCCAGGTCTCGGGAGCCGCCAAGGCGAGCACGGCCTGCCGGGCACGTGCCGCGGTCGCGGCGAGGTCCGACAGACAGACTTCGAGCAGCCGGGGGGCCAGCCAGGCGGGATCCAGACCGGAAGGAAAATGGACGCCTTCGATCTGCTGGTCGACGCTGACGGCGATCGGGCCGTCGGGCTGCAGCACGACGGCGTCGTCTCCCAGGCGCTCGCCGCCGGGAACGTTGTGACGCAGCCAGTCGACCAGCCGATCTTCGCCCGAGGGAGGAGCGGACACGGGATCGCCTAGGAGTCGCGGCGGGCTCGGCGGGCGGGCTTGAGCGCGCGCTCGAGCACCTCGTTCATATGGTCGACGAAGTCGATTTCGAGGCCGCGAGTCAGCGCTTCGTCGAGCTCCTCGGCATCGCGTTGGTTCCGACGTGGCAGGAGCAGGGTACCGATGCCGGCTTCGCGCGCCGCCAGGACCTTTTCCTTGAGGCCCCCGATGGGGAGCACGTCGCCCCGCAAGGTGATCTCGCCGCTCATCGCCAGCTTGCGATCGGCGGGGCGGTCCAGCCACAGCGAGACGATCGCGGTGGCGATGGTGATGCCGGCCGAAGGACCGTCTTTCGGAATCGATCCCGCCGGAACGTGGACATGGATGTCGTGCCGTGAGAAGAAGTCGCGCGACGACTCGGACGGGTGGCCCGCCGAGCCGTTTCCGGCCGAGCGGGCGAACGACAGAGCGGCTTGGGCCGACTCCTTCATGACCTCGCCGAGCTGCCCGGTCAGGACCAGCTTACCGTCGCCCGGCACGGCGACCGTCTCGATGAACAGAAGGTCGCCGCCGGTGGCGGTCCAGGCGAGTCCGGTGGCCACTCCGACTCGATCTTGGTCGAGAAGGTCTTCCGCCAGGTGCTTCGGCGGCCCGAGGAACTTCTCGACCCTGGCCTTGGAGATCACCGTCTGTCCCTCCCGCCCCTGTGCCACCCTGACCGCGACCTTGCGGCACAGCGCCGCCAGCTCGCGCTCCAGGTTGCGGAGGCCCGACTCGCGCGTGTAGCTCGAGATCACCTTGCGCACCGCGGCGTCGGTGAAGCGGATCGACCTCTTGGTCAGGCCGTTCTCGGCGACCTGACGTGGAATCAGATGTCGCTTGGCGATCTCGAGCTTCTCCTCGGTGGTGTAGCCGGAGAGTCGCAGAACCTCCATGCGATCGAGGAAGGCCGGCTGGATCGGCTCGGTGAGGTTGCCGGTGGTGATGAACATCACCCGTGAGAGGTCGTAGTCGACGCCGAGGTAATGATCCCGGAAGGTCGCGTTCTGCTCCGGATCGAGGACCTCGAGTAGTGCCGCCGACGGGTCGCCTCGGAAGTCGGCACCGAGTTTGTCGATCTCGTCGAGCATGAAGACGGGATTCGACGTCCCGGCCTGCTGGATGCCCTGCAGGATCCGTCCCGGCAGGGCACCGACGTAGGTTCGCCGGTGGCCGCGGATCTCGGCCTCGTCGTGCACGCCGCCGAGCGAGATGCGGACGAACTCGCGGCCCAGGGCGCGCGCGATCGAGCGGCCGAGCGAGGTCTTGCCGACTCCCGGTGGCCCGATGAAGCAGAGGATCGGCCCCTTGGTGTCCGGGTTGAGTTGGCGCACTGCGAGGTACTCGAGAATGCGCTCCTTGATCGGCTCGAGGTCGTAGTGGTCCTCGTCGAGCACCCGGCGAGCGCGCTCGAGCTCGAGATCGTCGTCGGTGCGTTTCGACCAGGGGAGGGCGGTGAGGGTCTCGAGATAGGTGCGGGTGATCGACGCCTCGGCGCTGTCGGGATGCCCCCGCTCCAGGCGCCCGATCTGCCGCTCGAGCTCGGTCAGCGCCTCCTCCGGCATGCCCTTCTCGGCCGCCAGCCGCCGGTAGCGGGCGATCTCCTCCGACAGCTCCTCGCTGTCGCCGAGCTCCGTCTGGATGGTCTTCAGCTGCTGCCGGAGGTAGTACTCGCGCTGGTTGCGGTCGATCTCGCCGCGCGCCTGCGAGGAGATCTCCTCCTGCATCGTCAGCAGCTGGATCTCGTGCAGGAGCTGCCGGTTCACCTTGCGGAGACGCTCCACCGGAGAGACCGTCTCGAGGATCTCCTGCGCCTCGGGCACCCGAAGCTCCAGATTGCAGGCGACCAGGTCGGCCAACCGCCGCGGATCGTCCAGGTTCGCGGCGATCACCATGATCTCCGAGGAGACGTGCTTGCCGAGCTCGACGACGCGCTCGAGACCCTCCTTGACACTCCGCATGAGTGCCTCGATCTCCAGGTGGTCCTGTTCGACCTCGGGAGTCGGCAGGTCTTCGACCTTGGCCAGCAGGTACGGCTCGGTCTGGCTGAGGTGCTCGATCCGGACGTGCTTGAGCCCCTGCACCAGGATGCGGATCCGTCCGTCGGGCAGCTTCAACATGCGGATGATGATCGAGGCGGTGCCGACCCGGTAGAGGTCGTCCTCGTCGGGCTCCTCGAGGTCGGGATCGCGCTGTGGCACCATCAGGATGTGACGTCCCTCGGAGAGTGCGCGGTCGACCGCCTGGATGCTCTTCTCCCTGCCGACCGACAACGGCAGGATGATGTAGGGGAAGACGACCGTGTCCTTGAGCGGCAGGACCGGTAGGACGTCCGGGACCGCCTCGTGGTGGGTCGTCTCTTCGGGGGCCAGCTCTTGCATCGGCAGGTGTCGCGGGGCGCCGCTCCGGAGCGGCTCGCCGTGGTGGCCGATTCTACGGCAGGCGCAGCGAATGTCGAGCCCGGCCCTCCCGGCGTGCTACGAGTCGGCCGGCAGGTCTCAGTCGCGCTGCTTCAGCAGGTGCCGCAACTCGTCCATGAAGGCGTCGATGTCCTCGAACTTGCGATACACCGAAGCGAAGCGGACGTACGCCACCTGGTCGAGCTCGGACAGCTGGCTCATGATCGTCTCGCCGATCTCGCGCGTCGAGATCTCCCGATCCTCGCTTTCGTGGAGCTTCGCCTCGACCTGCTCGACGATGTCGTCGAGCGCCTTGGCGGACACGGGGCGCTTCTCGCACGCCTTCCTCAGACCCTCGAGGAGCTTGCGGCGATCGAACTCCTGGCGCGAGCCGTCGCGCTTGACGACCAGAAACCGGATGTCCTCGACCTCTTCGTAGGTGGTGTAGCGCCGTCCGCAGGCGGTGCACTCGCGGCGCCGCCGGATCGTCGTCGCACCGCGACTCTCGCGCGAGTCGACGACCCGGTCGTCGGTGTCGCCACAGTACGGGCACTTCACGGAGTCTCCCCCGATCGACACCGGGCACGCCGCGGTCGTGGAATCATGTCGAAAGGGTCCCCGAGGATGCCGAAGCCGCGGAGACGGGGAGGCGCCACTCGCCGACTCAGCTCGGCTTCTGGATCTTGAGCTGGAGCAGGAGTTTCTCGAGCTGCCGCGCGTCCTTCAGGTCGATCGTCTGCGAGGTACGGTGCACGACCTGGTCGTCCTCGTCTTCGAAGGCCAGGCTGAGCGAGAGCCGGCGGGTCCTGGCGAGCTCGGCGTCGCCGATGCCGAGCAGGATCTCACGGTTGACCTCGCGATGACCGTTGGCTGGGGTCGTCGACGAAGGTGTCGGACGCACCGGCGGAGTGATCGGGCGGGGCTGGGAGGCCTTGGGTGTGTCGGGGGCCGCGGCCGGCCGGCTCACCGGCGGCTTGGCGCCGCCGCCGGCGCGGCGTCCGGCCGTCTCGCGCTCCAGACGGCGAGCCAACTCGGTCAGGGTGAGCTTCGAGATCGCCTTGAGGGTCTCGAAGACGCCGTCTCCCCGAATGGCCGAAGCTTCGTAGGTCTCCCAGCCGTGCAGGTTCAACGCCTCGTCGAGCTCGTCGGTCGAGCAGATCTCGTCGAGATCGCGCTTGTTGAACTGCAGTACCAGCGGGATCGACTCGATCGAAAGACCCATGCCGGCCAGGTTCTCCGTCAGGTTGTTGAGCGAGTCGATATTGGCCTGGTACATCGGTCGCTGGGAGTCGGCGACGAAGACGACGCCGTCGACGCCTTTGAGGACCAGCTTCCGAGTCGTGTTGTAGAACACCTGTCCCGGCACGGTATAGAGCTGGATGCGGGTCTTGAAGCCGGCGATCGAGCCCACCTCGATCGGCAGCAGATCGAAGAACAGCGTCCGGTCCGTCGCGGTCTCCAGCGACACCATCTCGCCGCGGGAGTTGTCCTGCGTGTGGTCGAAGATGTGCTGCAGATTGGTCGTCTTGCCGCACAGACCCGGGCCGTAGTAGACGATCTTGGCCGCCAACTGCATGCGGCTGTAGTTAAAGAAGGCCATGAGGCTCCCTACGGAGGCTCAGAAACCATAGCACCGGCTTCGATTAGGGGTCAAGGAAACTCTTTCGTTGCTTGGCTTTAGCCAAAATTCGACCGAGCTCCTCCCACGCCGAGTCGTCAGCAGCTCGCGCCGCGCTGGCGCGGCGCGTCTCCTCGAGCAGAGCGACGACTCCGTCGACGAGCTCGGGAGCGGTCGCCTCGAGCTCGGCGAGCTGTCGCTCGACGAGCTCTACATCGCCGCGTGCTGCCGGGCCGGTGAGGGCGTTGCGGGGGTGATCTTCGGCGACCGCCTCCGCCAGCGCCTGGCGCGCCAGAGCGAAGTAACCGCGCTCGACCTCGGGCGGCAGTCCGACTCGATCGATGATCTGGCGCACCATCGCCAGGATCGTGACCACACCGCCGGCGGCGAGCGAGGCGGCCAGATGGTAGAGGCGACGGTGTCGCGGCGGAATCTCGACGCCGTGGGCCTGCCAGATGTCGAGCAGGCGGTGCGAGATCTCGATCGCCGCCGGATCGCCGTCGATCGCGAAGTAGGTGCCGCGAACCCGTTGCGGATCCGGTTCGACGGCCGGGAAGGCTCGCAGTGGGTGCAAGGAGCCGATCGCCGAACCGACCTGGCGCAGCGGAGCGAGCACCTCGGCCGGCATGGCGCCGGCGACGTGCAGGACGACGTCGGCCTGGGATCTCGCCGCCAGATCGTGCGCCACGGCTTCGAGCGCCGGATCGGAGACCGCCAGGAGCAGCAGATCCTCGCCGGTAGTGGTGATCTCCTCGATGGCGACGGCACTCCCGCCCAGAGAGTCGCAGAGCCTTTCGGCCGCCGAGCGGCGGCGGGTCGCCACCTGCTCGAGGTGGCCGCCGCAGGCCACCAGCCAGTGCGCCAGGCTGCCTCCGACCCGCCCCGGACCGAAGACACTGAACCGGATGTCGATCATGAGGATGGCCGAAGGTGCGGTAGACTAGAAGGGCTCGCGGACCGTGCCGGACCCCAGATTGGTCGGTAGAACGGTCGAACGGGATCATTGTATCTCCGTGGAAGTTCTTCGTACGATGACGTGTTGACGAAGGTGACGGAGACGACGGAATGAGCGCCCACGACGACAGCTCGGTGCTAAGCCGCCGAGATCGGGAGATCCTCAAGGACGTGGTGCGCACGTTCATCCTGAGCGGCGACCCGGTGAGCTCGCGCTCGGTGGCGAAGAATCGCCGCCACGGGGTGTCGGCAGCCACAATCCGCAACACCATGGCCGACCTGGAGGAAGAGGGCTATCTGCGCCAGCCGCACGCCTCGGCCGGGCGCGTGCCGACCGCCGCCGGCTATCACTTCTACGTCGACTCGCTGATGCCGGCGCGGCGATTGTCGGCCCATCAGCGCGGCTACATCGACGAGAGCCTGCACGAGGTGATCGAAACGGGCGGCGATCCGGTGGCGACAGCGGGTCACCTGCTGTCCGAACTCTCGCATCAGGTCGGCGTCGTCCTGACGCCGAACATGGGAGAGACGGTGCTGCGGGCGATCGAGTTCCTGCCCCTCTCCGGCGACCGCGTGCTGTGCGTTTTGGTGTCGACGAGCGGCTTCGTCGATCAGAAGGTGGTACGGGCGGGCTCGGTTCCGGCGCGCGAGGATCTGGTGCGCATCTCGAACTACCTGACCGAGAACTTCGCCGGCCTCACCCTGCGTCAGATCCGTGCCCGGTTGGTGCGGTCGATGTCGGCCGAGCGGGCGCAGGTCGACCATTTGTTGTCGAACGCGTTGGCGCTGGCACGCCAGGCGCTGGAGAGTGGCGATCAGGACGTCGTGGTGGAAGGTACCGCCGGCCTGCTCGGCCAACCGGAGCTGGGTAACATCGACCAGGTGCGCCGCCTGCTGGACACCTTCGACGAGAAAGCTCGCCTCGTCGAGCTGCTGGGCAAGGTGATCGAGGGCCGTGGCGTGCGGGTGCTGATCGGCGACGACACCGACCTGACCTCGGAGCTCGACTTCAGCCTCGTTGCCACGACCTACGCGGTGGGTGGACGGGCGCTCGGATCGCTCGGCGTGTTCGGTCCCTCGCGTATGGAGTACCGATATGCCATTCCGCTGGTCAACTACCTCGGCGAGACCCTCGGGCGAGCGTTGGAGGAGGTCGACGGCGAGGCTCCGGACGACGAGTGAGAGCCCCGAGCGGGTGACGGCGAGGGGAGACGAACGACACCATGGACGACGATAGACAGCCCGACGACGGCTCTTCGAGCAACGGCTCGAGCGCCAGGTCCTCGCGTGCCATCGAGCCGATGGCGGAGAGTGACGAAGCGCTGAAGGCGGCGATCGAAGAGGCGGTGCAGGCGGTCGAAGAGGTGAACCGCCGCCGCCAGCAGGGCGAAGAGGCGGACGGTGGGGAGTCGTCGGTCTCGGGCGAGGAGGTCGACCGGCTGAAGCGCGAGGTCGAGACCCTGCGCGATCAGTCGCTCCGCACGCTGGCGGACTTCGACAACTATCGCAAGCGTACCGAGCGCGAGCGACGCGAGGAGAAGAAGTACGCCGCCGTCGAGGTACTGCGCGAGATGGTCGGGATCGTCGACAACCTGGAGCGGGCGCTGTCGGCCGACGGCAGCCTGGAAGACCTCAAGCAGGGTGTCGAGATGATCCTGCGCCAGATGGAGGACACCCTACGGCGCTCCGGCGTCGAGCGCATCGAGGCGACCGGTCGTGAGTTCGACCCGGCCTTCCACGAGGCGGTCTCTCGGGTCGAGGACCCCGACCTGGAGGAGCCGCAGGTGGTGGAGGAGTTCCAGACCGGATATCTGGTGCACGACCGGCTGCTGCGCCCGTCGATCGTCAAGGTCGCCGTGCCGAGCTCGACAACCGACAGCGAGGAGGCGACCGACTGAGGTCCGCCGGGCGGCGGAGGTCGACATAGGAAGTGGGACGCATTCTGGGCATCGATCTGGGGACGACCAACAGCTGTGCCGCGGTGGTCGACGTTGCAGCACCGCGGGTGCTGGCGAATCGAGAGGGAAGTCGCACGACCGCTTCGATCGTCGCCTTCACCGAGGGCGAGGACCGTCTGGTGGGGCAGATCGCCAAGCGCCAGGCGATCACCAATCCCGAGAACACGGTCTATGCCGTCAAGCGGCTCATCGGACGGAAGTTCGAGGACGAGGACGTGCAGCGTGCCAAGCGCGTGCTGCCGTATCCGCTCGTTGCCGGCTCCAACGGCGACGTCAAGATCCAGATCCGGGACAAGCGCTTCAGCCCCGAGGAGATCTCGGCGATGATCCTGCGGGAGATGAAGAACTTCGCCGAGGAGGCGTTGGGAGAGGAGATCGACGAGGCGATCATCACCGTTCCGGCCTACTTCAACGATGCCCAACGTCAGGCGACGCGCGATGCGGGCGGCATCGCCGGACTCGAGGTGCTGCGCATCATCAACGAGCCGACCGCCGCGGCGCTCGCCTACGGCGTCGACAGCGATCAGAGGTCGCGCACGGTGGCGGTCTACGACCTCGGCGGTGGCACCTTCGACATCTCCGTCCTCGAGCTCTCCGAAGGGATCTTCGAGGTCAAGTCGACCGCCGGCGACGCCTACCTGGGTGGTGAGGACTTCGACGAGAAGATCATGGAGTGGTTGGTCGCCGAGTTCCTCCACGAGACGGG
Source organism: Thermoanaerobaculia bacterium (assembly GCA_033722395.1). Lineage (GTDB taxonomy): Bacteria > Acidobacteriota > Thermoanaerobaculia > Multivoradales > JAHEKO01 > JAWVZD01. The sequence continues at coordinate 8,187 of JAWVZD010000042.1, forward strand.
TATCGATCTGCGCAACGACCGCATGGCCTTGCAGCGCTTGAAGGAGGCGGCCGAGAATGCCAAGTGCGAGCTCTCGACCGCCGACGAGGTGGACATCAACCTGCCGTTCATCTCAGCCGACGACTCGGGGCCGCGCCACCTGTCGCGCACCCTGACGCGGCCCGATTTCGAAGATCTGGTGCGGGATCTCGTCGAGCGCACCAAGGAGCCGTGCCTCGACGCCATCCGCTCGGCGGGTTTGAGGCCCGACCAGATCGACGAGGTGTTGTTGGTAGGAGGTCAGACC
>JAWVZD010000043.1:0-8455 GCA_033722395.1 Thermoanaerobaculia bacterium
CGCGGGGCCGCTTCCCCGCCGCTCCGCGCCTGGAACGCTCGTCCGCAGCCATGCCGACCCTCGCCGCCATCGTCCTCAACTACAACGGTCGCGACCTGACCCTACAGACGGTCGAGAGCCTGCTGGGCCTCACCCATCCCGACACCGAGATCGTGGTGGTCGACAACGGATCGACCGACGATTCCCACCAGGCGGTGCCGGCCGCCTTCCCAGAGGTGACACCCCTGCGCCTGGAGGAGAACCACGGCATCTCGCCGGGCATCAATCTAGGGATCCGCTATGCCATGCGGGCGGGCCACGACTACCTGCTGATCCTCAACAACGACATCGAGGTCCACCCCGAGATGGCGACCGAGCTCCTGGCGGTCCTCGAAGGCGACGCCGGGATCGGCTGCGTCGGCCCCAAGACCTACTACAACGCCGACCGCAACCGGCTCTGGTCGGCGGGCGGCATCATCCGCTTCCGAGAGTCGGTGACCCGGGAGCGCGGCATGGGCGAGATCGACCGCGGTCAGTACGACCGCACCGAGGAGGTCGACTACGTCAACGGCTGCGCCATGCTGGTACCGCGGCGGGTGGTCGAGCGGATCGGCCTGTGGGATCCGGTCTACTTCCTAGGTGTCGAGGACGCCGACTGGTGCATGCGCATGAAACGGGCCGGCCTGCGTTGCTGGTTCGCGCACCGCGCCCTGTTGTGGCACATGGTCTCGCCCACCACCGGCGGCTACAAGCCCGGGCGCACCTTCCACACCGGCCGGAGCACAGCGCTCTTCGTGCGACGCTTCGGCAGCCGAGCGCAGCGGCTCGCCTTCTGGCTGTCGCTCGCCGCGGCGATCCCGGCCGCCTACCTGCGCGAGCTGCCGCGTGGTAACCAGGCCGCCGCGGTCGCCAAGCTGCGCGGAGCCCTGGAGGGTTGGCGAGCGCCGCTCGGAGCGCCCCCGGCGTGGGAACCGGCCGAGGGCTGACCTCCTACCCGACGCCCGACCGGCCCCTGAGCCACATCGTGGCCGTCGGGATCACGAAGCGGCGCGAAAGAAGGCCCGGAACTCGTCGCCGAACCGCCGCCAATAGAGCGCGGCGGTCAGCCCCAGGGCGGCGAACGACAGCGCCGGGCGCTGGGGGCCGTCGCCAGCCCACCACCAGACCGCCGCGAACAGCGGTAGCGGCAGGAGATAGACCCAGCCGAGATCTCGGGCCAGACGAACGAACGACTGGCGGCCGAGCCGCGCCACACCCCAGATCATCACCACCGCGCCGAGCGGCAGGAAGTTGGCCCACGCCATGCCGATCGGGCCCAACCGGCCGGTGAGGAAGATCCCGAAGCCGACGAACGACACCAAGGTCAGCGCGGTGGCGGCGATCCAGGTGCGGTCGCGATGGTGCGACGCCAGGAGCTCGCCGCCGAAGCGGCTGAACGGATCGACCAGCGGCGCGAAGCAGAGGATGCGCAGGTAGGCGGGCGCGCCCACCCACTGCGAGCCGCCGATCAACCCGAGCACCCACTCGGCGTTGACGAACAGGAACAGCGCCGCCGGCACCTCCATGGCGAGCAGGAAGAGGGTCGACAGGCGGTAGGCGCCGAGCTTGCGGGGCGCGTCGTCGGCGAAGGCCAGGAAGGCCGGATAGGCGGCCCGGCCGACCGGCTGGAGCATGATCATCGGCACGATGAAGGCCGCCCAGTAGGCGAAGCTGTAGGTGGCGAGATCCTCAGCCGAGAAGCGCGCGCCGAGGATCAACCGGTCGACGTAGCGCACCAGCAGGATCAGCAACCAGATCACCGCCAGCCGCACGCTCGACCGCAGCAGATGCAGGGTCTCGCCACGCCGGAAGAAAAGCGGGATGCTGCCTCGCGCCCGCCACCAGAGCATGGCGGCGAAGACCGCCGAGCCGGCGATCTGGGCGACGACGATGCTCCAAACGCCGTACCCGGCGAGCGCCAAGGTCACGGCGGTCACGGCGTAGCAGCCGTTCCGCACCAACTCGGGGACCACCGCCCGGCCGACCTCGAGCTCGCCCTCGAAGTAGACCAGCGGCACCTGGGCCAGTCCTTCGAGCAGCAGGAACAGGGTCATCGCCTGCAGGACCGGGACCGTTTCGGGATGCGGATCCCGCAGGGCGAACAGGAAGAGAGGCGCGCCGACCAGGACCAGCCCGGACAGCGTCGTCCCCCACACCGTCTCCAGCAGCAGCAGGTTGCCGAACGGGCGCCCCTCGGTTCGCAGCGTATGGGCCGGCAGGCCGAGGTCGCGCACCGCGCCGAGAACCAGGAAGACGACCTCGGCCCAGTCGTAGAGCCCCCAATCCTCGCGCGGGATATAGCGCCTCAGAACGAGATGGGTGGCGAACGTGACCGCCACCCGCCAGAGCTGCGAGAAGGTGGCGGCACCCGCCGAGCGCAGAAAACGGCTCGCAGTGTCGACGTGGCTCAAGGGCTGGCGCTCCGCAGGGCCGCGGCCGGCGCGCGCAGATCGCGCCGCCAAGTCGTCCCGGGTGGGAAAGGTGGCTCATTATAATCAGCCACCGGCTCCATCCGCGCTGCCCTGACCCGGCCGGTGAGAGCTCTGGGGCGTTCCGCCCTACCGGCCCCTAGGCCCCGGCGGCTGCGATCGACGAGGGTAGGCCGACCGAGCCGCCGAACACCGTGCCGAATCTGACGCTCTGGAGTCGCCGCCTCCGACCCGCCCACCTGGCCGGCGAGGCCCGTCGCATCGGCAAGAAGGTGCTGCGCAAGATCCGGCGGCCCGAGCGCCGTGTGGTGACGCTCGAGCCGGCTGGTGAGGCGCGCGGGCGCGCCCTCGTCTCCTACATCGTCGACGGCCTGTTGGTACCACCCGAGTCGCAGCTGCCGCGCGGACACACTCACTTCTGGGAGTCGCGGCAGATCGCCCGCACCTTCGTCGACCTCGGGTACACGGTCGACGTCATCCACTGGACGAACCAGGCGTTCGAGCCGGTCGAGCCGTACGACGTGCTGCTCGACGTGCGGCTCAATTTGGAGCGGCTGGCGCCGTCGGTGGGCGACGCCTGCCTGAAGATCCAGCACATCGAGACGGCGCACTACGCCTTCCACAATCGCGCCCAGCAGGAGCGCCTCGATGCGCTGGAGGAGCGCCGCGGCGTCCGCCTCGCGCCACGGAAGACGATCGAGCCCAACCGCGCCATCGAGACGGCCGACTTCGGCATCGCGGTCGGCAACGCGTTCACCATCGGTACCTACGAGCATGCCGGAACACCGATCTTCCGGGTGCCGATCTCCGTGCCGTGCGTCTACGCCGCTCCCGAAGACAAGGACTTCGCGGCCTGCCGACGCCGTTTTCTCTGGTTCGGCAGCGGTGGTCTGGTGCACAAGGGGCTCGACCTGGTGCTCGAAGCCTTCGCCGACATGCCGGAGTACGAGTTGGCGGTTTGTGGTCCGATTCACATGGAGCGCGACTTCGAGGCGGCCTATGTGCGCGAGCTCTACGAATCGCCGAACATCCGCACCCTCGGGTGGGTCGACGTCGCCGGAGAGCGCTTCCGCAAGCTACGACGAACGACGCTGGGAGTCGTCTATCCATCCTGCTCCGAGGGCGGGGGGGGCAGTGTGATCACCTGCCTTCACGCCGGGCTCCTACCGATCGTCACGCGGGAGGCGAGCGTCGATCTCCACGGCTTCGGAACCGAGCTGCCGGAGGCGAGCGTGGGAGCGATCCGCGAGGCGGTGAGGGAGATGGCGGCGACCGATCCGAGCACCCTGCGCGACCAGGCGATGACCGCCTGGCGGCACGCCCGGACGCAACACACCCGCGAGACCTTCGCGCGCGACTACCGGCGAGTGGCCGAGAGAATATTGAGTGCCGACGGAGAATCCGACGATGGCTGAGCTCTACGACGCCGTCGTCCTGTCCCCCCACCTCGACGACGCCGCCCTGTCGTGTGGGGGTCAGATCGCCCGGCGCAGCGATCGCGGCGAGCGCGTGCTGGTGGTGACTGTCTTCGCCGCCGACGAACCGGAGCCACCGCACTCGTGGCTCGCCGACGATCTCCACGCTCTGTTCGGGCTCGCTTCGAGCGTCATCGAGGCACGGCGGCGCGAGGACCGCGCAGCCTGCGAGATGCTCGGCGCCGAGGCAGCGCACTGGAATCTGCCGGAAGCGATCTACCGGCGAGGCGAGGACGGTGACTTCCGCTATCGCCGGCTCGGCGACCTCTTCTCCACTCCCCCCGAAGAGGAGGAGCGCCTCGGCGGAGAGATCGCCGACCGCCTGGCGACCCTGCCTCCCTGCCGCGAGCTGCTCGTCCCGCTGGGAGTCGGAGCCCACGTCGACCATCGACTGGTCCGCCGGGCGGCGGAGCTGCACGATACTCGTCGCGATGGCACCGAGCCTCTCTCCTACTACGAGGAGCTGCCGTACGCCGCCCGCTGGCGTGCCGTCGGCCGAGCGCTCGGGAGGCGCCGGGAATGGGCTGCCGAGAGAATCGAGCTCTCACCGCAGGACTTGGAGCGCAAGATCGAGGCCTGCACGCTCTATGTCAGTCAGATCGAGGCGCTGTTCGGCTCGCCGCGACGCCTGGCGAAGCGCCTCGGCAGGTACGCCCGCAAGGTCGGCGGCGAGCGGGTTTGGCGACGGCTGGCGCCGAGCCTGCCCGACTGAGTCGCCCCACCAACGCTCCGAGCCGACCGAGCCTCCCGACGGCCGGCGCCATCTGCGGGCCGACCCACTCGATCGGGTACACCTCAGCGCGCCGGTAGAGGCAGGACGACCCAGTCTCCGGCGGAGAGCTCGCGGGCCGCGAACTGATAGACCACCACACGGGTCTCGTCGAGACGCGCCGGATCGGCGGCGAGCGCCTCCAGGAGGGCGCGACGGGAGGCGCTCGCTCCCCCGGCGTTCAGCGCGATCCGGTCGATCGGACGGTGCAGGAAGTACGACAGCTGCTCCGCCAGGCCGGCACCCTGGCCCCATCCGAGCGCGGCCTCCGAATAGACGTTGGTGAAGCTGTCGCCGAGAAGGAGGACCGCCGCTCCGGGCGTCGGTCGCCAGCCCCGGCCCGTCGCGGTCAGGACCATCTCGACCTCGACCGTCTGCGGCCCGAAGATCGTCTGCCACTGCGGCAGATCGAGCATCACCTGGATATCGCCCCGCCCCTCGACGGAGACCGATCGCCGCACGTACGCCGGCGCGCTCTCCTCGACCGCGGCGCCCCCCGCTGCGAGCCGTCGGCCGAGCTCTGCCGCCAGGCGCTCGGCGACGCGCTCCATGGCGTTCGGCGCCCAGTGGGTGTCCGTCTCCAGGTAGAGCGGCTCCTCATCGCGGCCCTCGGCCAGCCACCGGGCGGCGTCGAGAGACACCAGGCCGGCCCGCTCGAGCCGTTCGGCGAGCTCCGAGCGGCTCGGGTTCGACAGCGGCACCGCGGCGGCCGGTCGGCGCGCCAACCGGTCGGGCTCGAGGGCCGGCTTGACCGGCGTCGGCAGCAGCCAGAGCTCGATGCCGCGCTCCGCCAGATCGGCAGCGAATCGCTCGAGGGCCGGCAGCGGATCGGGCTCCGGTGGACGCTCCCAGGTGTTGCCGGAACGGCGCCGGCGCTCGACGATCTCGGGCGAGAGGAAGCCCGGGCCCGTCAGGTGATCGACGTCCGGGCGGTAGTAGAGCCAGCCGTCCTCGCCCACATAGGCCTGCTCGTTCCCAGCCCCCAGCCGCGCGGTCAGGAAGAGCTGCGCCGGCGGGAGGAGGCGCTGCCGCAGGAGAGACCCCTCCTCGAGGCGGTCCTCGAAGCTCTCGATGCCGGCCAGGATCTCGCGATTCCCCGCCAGGAGCCCCTCGCCCGCCAAGGTGTCGAGGCCGCCCGTGACGCTGCCGGCGAGCTGGCGCACCGCGAGGAGTGGCGAGGTCACCTGCTCGGTCCCCTCCGTGCCGGCCTCCAGCCAACGGGCCAGCGGCGGCGCTGTCAGCGTGACCGCTAGCGCCATCAGCAGGAGGAGGGCGCTCGCGGTACCGATCCGCGTCCGTCCGATCTCCTCGAGGGCCTGCTCTTCGCGTCGTGGTCTCATCGTCGGCAGATCAGAAGATGAAGTAGATGAACGGGTTGTACTCCTGGGTGGTGAGCGCTGCCAGCGCCAGCCACAGCGCCCCCAGCGACAGGACCGCCTTCCATGCCGGCAGCCGGCGCGTCCAATCCCAGGTCTGTGGCGCCGCGAAGGCGATTCCGGCGGCCGTTCCGACGATGAGCAGATAGTACGGCTGGTAGATGACGCCCGAGACCAGGACGGCGCCGTCCTGCGGCGAGCCGACTCCCGCCATGGCGCCGAGATACCCAAGCGCGTGCCCCAGATCGGCGGCGCGGAAGAAGACCCACGACACCAGCACCAGCAGGAAGGTGCCTCCGACCATGGCGAAGCGCGGCAGGCCGTCGAAGAGCCCCGTCTTGCCCCGCATGCGCTCCAGCGCCAGGAGGGCGCCGTGGAAGCCGCCCCAGAGGACGAACGTCCAGGCCGCGCCGTGCCACAGCCCGCCCAGCAGCATCACCAGCGCCAGGTTGACGTAGGTTCGCCGCCGGCCGCGCCGGTTACCGCCCAGCGGGATGTAGAGGTAGTCGCGCAGCCAGGTCGACAGCGAAACGTGCCAGCGCTGCCAGAACTCGGTGATCGAGGCCGACTTGTAGGGCGAATCGAAGTTCTTCGGAAAGACGAAGCCGAGCATCAGCCCGAGCCCGATCGCCATGTCGGTGTAGCCCGAGAAGTCGAAGTAGATCTGCATGGCGTAGGCGAAGACGCCGTACCAGGCGTCGAAGGTGAACGCCGAGCCGGCGTCGAAGACGGTGTCGGCCACCTTGCCGCAGGGGTTCGCCAGCAGCACCTTCTTCGCCATGCCGAGGCTGAAGAAAGCCACCCCGCGGGCGAATTTCTCCAGCGTGTGCCGGCGGCTCCGGAGCTGGTCGTCGATCTCCGAGAAGCGGATGATCGGTCCGGCAACGAGCTGCGGGAACATCGACACGTAGCAGGCGAAGTCGATCGGGTTGCGCAGCGCCCGGGCGTCGCCCCGGTAGACGTCGATCGAGTAGCTCATCGACTGGAAGGTGTAGAAGCTGATGCCGAGCGGCAGGGCGATCCGCAGCACCGAGTCGAGCTGGAGATCGGCCATGCCGAGCGCCGCGAGCAGCGCGTTGTAGGAGTCGACCGCGAAGTTGAAGTACTTGAAGCAGGCGAGCAGCCCCAGATTGGTGACGATCGACACGGTCACCGCGAGCCGCTGCCCGCGGCTCCTCTCGCCACCCGGCTCGAGCCTCGGCAGCGGCTCGCGCAAGCCACGCCGCAGGCCTCCGGTCATCGCCAGGCCGCACAGGTAGTCGACCGTGGTCGAGAACAACATGAGGAGCATGAAGGCCGGATTGGCCCAGCCGTAGAACAGGTACGAGAGAACGGTCAGCCCGAGATGGCGCCCTGCACGCGGCAGCAGGTAGTAGATCACCAGCGCCAGCGGCAGGAAGTAGTAGACGAAGAGATGGGAGCTGAAGACCATCAGGGCGCGCCCGAAGACCCGCCGGAAGCGGCATCCCCGGGATCGGGCCCGGGGTCGGGGGCATAGTAGAGCGGCGCAGCCGCGGGCGGTGACGCCGACCGGGCCACGAACAGGCTCTCGAGCTGCGGGTTGCGCTCGAACGGCTCGAGCTCGAGGCGGTGGACCGTGCCCACCTCGCGCCGATTGATCGGCAGCACCTCACCGTCGAGGATCGACCAGTGCGCCACCCGCAGGCGGCGCGCTGCGGGATCGCCGGCGATCACCTCCACCACCTCGTACTCGAACTCCACCAAGGCCTCGCGATAGGGCGAGATCTCGGTCAACGTCGGCGGCTCGTTCCGCCCCACCAATCGAGCCCGAACCACTGTCGCCGGTACCGCCCGGCGCTCTGCCAATCGCGCCCGATAGCGCGCGAACTCGTCGCCCACCGCCTCGGCGGAGAGCACTCGGTCGTAGATCGCCACACCCTCCAGCCGCACGTCGGCGCGGTGCGCCGCCGGCTCGACCGAGCCGAAGACGAGCGGCAAGGGCCGGAAGTGGAAGAAGTCGCCGCGGATCGAATCGGCGCCGAGCTCGAGGCGCTTCTCGCCGTCGAGATAACCGGTCAATCGAGCCGGCGAATAGGTCACTACGACGTGGCTCGCTCGCCGCGACGGCAGACGGAAGAGCTCGATCGTCGGATAGGCCTCCGGCCCGCGGCCGCCCGTACGCACGGTGAGCATCAGCCGCCCATCCTGGAGCCGGAGGCGCAGATTCCGGTGCCGCCGGTTGGCCATCTCCAGGAGGTCGACCGCCCCACCCTCGCTCGCCGTGATCCCGGCATTCGGGGTCACGGTCTGCTCGAGCGACACCTCGTTCGAGCCGCCGAGCGCCGTAGCGACGCGGCCGGCCGTCTCCGGGTCCGCCAGGAAGCGCCCGCCGTCGAGGAGCATCCTCCAATGGTGATCGAGCCGCGC
>JAWVZD010000044.1:0-8426 GCA_033722395.1 Thermoanaerobaculia bacterium
AACCGGCCGAAGACGAGGCTGAGTCGGTCGGTGAAGGCGAGGCCGACGCGGAGGAGGAGGAAGAGGAGGAAGAGGACGAACGGGGAGGACGCTCTCCCCTGCTGAGCTTCGCCAATACCGACATGGCTTTTCGCGACGACGTCCTGGTGGTCGGCAACTACCACGGCTTCAACATCTACCGCCTGGCCGACGACGATCGACCGGAGCTCGTGAGCTCGGTCGTCTGCCCCGGCGGCCAGGGCGACGTATCGATCGTCGGCGACCTACTCGTCATGTCGGTCGAGCAGACGCGGGGGCGGGTCGACTGCGGCCTCGAGGGGGTGAGCCGCGACGTCAGCCCGGAGCGCTTCCGGGGGCTACGCATCTTCGACATCTCGGACCTCACCCGGCCGGTCCAGGTCGGCGCGGTGCAGACCTGCCGCGGCTCGCACACCCACTCGATCGTCTCCGGACCCGGCCCGGACGGCAAGATCCTGGTCTACAACTCCGGAACGGCCTCGGTGCGCGACGAGGAGGAGCTGCCGGGGTGCATCGACGAGTCGCCCGGCGACGAGCGCACAGCCCTGTTCCGCATCGACGTCGTCGAGATCCCGGTCGACGATCCGGCCGCGGCGCGGATCGTCGCCAGTCCGGCCGTCTTCATGGATCCCGAGGAGGGTGTCTTGGCGGGCCTGTGGCGCGGCGGCGACCACGGCGACGAGACGCAGCGCACCGCGCGCACCGACCATTGTCACGACATCACGGTCTTTCCCGAGCGCTCGATCGCCGCCGGCGCGTGCTCGGGCAACGGCATCCTGTTCGACATCTCCGATCCGCTCGATCCGCAGCGCATCGACGAGGTCGTCGATCCGGGCTTCGCCTACTGGCACTCGGCGACCTTCAACAACGACGGCACCAAGGTGATCTTCACCGACGAATGGGGCGGCGGCATGCGGCCGCGCTGCCGAGCCTACGATCCGCTGACCTGGGGCGCCGACGCGATCTACGACATCGTCGACGGCGAGCTCGAGTTCCGCTCCTATTACAAGATGCCGGCGCCGCAGCTCGAGGAGGAGAACTGCGTCGCCCACAACGGCTCGATCGTGCCGGTCCCCGGGCGCGACATCTTCGTGCAGGCTTGGTACCAAGGCGGCATCTCGGTGGTCGACTTCACCGACTCGGCCGACCCGGTCGAGATCGCCTACTTCGACCGCGGCCCGGTCGACGAAGAGACCCTCGTCCTGGGCGGCTTCTGGTCGACCTACTGGTACCACGGCCGAATCTACGGCACCGAGATCGTGCGCGGGCTCGACGTCTTGAAGCTCCTACCCAGCGAGTACCTCTCCGAGCACGAGATCGCCGCCGCCGAGCTCGCCGATCAAGGCCGCCGGTTCAACCCGCAGCAGCAGTCCCCGGTCCGCTGGCCGGCCGAGCCCGTAGTGGCACGCGCCTACCTCGACCAGCTCGGCCGGAGCGACGGACTGAGCCCGTCGCTCCTCGCCGAGATCGGCGCCGTCTTGGAGCGCGCCACGGCGCAGCTCGACTACGGGACGAGCGACGAGGCGCTGGCCGACGAGCTCGACGGGTTGGCGGCGAAGCTCGACGAGGCACCTTCGGACGACGGCGTCGCGGCGCGCCGACTCGTCGGGCTCGGCGACACGGTACGGGGTATCGCGGCGCGGCTGCGCTGACAATGCTTGGTCGCTCGACGACCGGCCGATCGAGGAACTCGGAAGCGGCCTGACCTCGGCCCGTACGCTACCTCGACCCTCGTCTCGATCCCCGGCGCCCGGGCGGTGCAAGTCGTGCAGCCGAGAAGCGGGATCTCGCTCGACCCCCGGAGACACTCACTCGGGAGCAAAGCGCAGCACGATCCAGTCCGAGATCGTCCGCAGCGCGAGGGAGGAAAACGACTCTTTTAGTCGACCGTACTCCTCCATCCCGCCTCGTTTCGCGGTTTGGAAGACGTGGTTGAGTCGGGGAAGCAGCGCCACCGTATGGTCCTGGTTACCGCCCTCCAGCAGCGCCTGCTGGATGGCCGGCAGATTTTGGGCCGGCAGATTGACGCGGTCCACGCTGCCCGCCAGCGCCAGCACCGGTTGGCGGATCCGCCTCAGCACCGAGGGAGCATCCGACAGAAGTTGCGAGTGATACCAGGGGCCGAGCAGCAACTCGAGCTGTGCTCGACGCTCGCGGGGAAACAGCGGGCCTCCGGAGAAATTCGGCGAATCGAGGACCTCGTCGATCTTGTCGATCAGACTCGGGTCTCGCGCGCGAGCCGCCTCGAGTCCGGCGCCCCGCCCCCGTTCGACCAACTCGATCAGCCGATCGAACAGAGCCATTCTGCTCTGCAGGTCCTCCTCCGAGACGTCCCGTCTTCGGAGATCGGCCAACCGGCGCTCGCGGATCAGCTCACTCCCCGGGACGCCCACTCCCCCGAGCATGACCACGAACCCGACCTCGTCACTCGCCAGAGCCGCCTTGGCTCCCACCAGACTCCCTTCGCTGTTTCCTATGAAGCCGACGGCCGACGGATCCACGGCCTCCTGCTGCGCGAGATATCGGGCGCCCCTGACGGCATCCTCGGCCAGCACGTCGAGACCGACCGCGGTGACGTCTCCGCTACTGTCCCCGACACCGCGGTCGTCGCAGCGCAGGATCACCAACCCGCGGCGTGTCAGATGATCGGCGAGTACGAAAAAGGGGCGATGGCCAAAATGAGACTGATCCCGATCGTTGGGGCCGGCGACCGTGAGCAGCATCGCGGCCGGATGCGGCCCCTCCTCTCTCGGAGTCGTCAGCGTGCACCCGAGAGACACCGCGGGATCCCCCGTCTCGAGGGTGACCTCTTCGGTCAGGTAGGGAACCGGCTCCCCAACCGGGTTGGCCCGGCTCTCCTGCCAGGTTCCTACTAGGCGGTCCAGATCGGGCCCGGCCTGCGCCGAAGGCACCAAACAGAGAATCGAGAGCGTCGCGACGAGGGCGGTAAACCGAAGGCACGAGCGAAGTATCGGCTGAGGTGACGGCTCGAGCACCATATCGAAATCCTCTCGATCCAGATGAGCTTTCGGCACGGGCACCTCACAGGCCGAAGCGCTCGAGGGTGACTGCCTCGAGCCAGCCTGCCGCGATGGCGAGCCCGAGAGAGGCGGTTCCCGCAGCGATGTCCGCGATCGGATCGCGTGACATCGCCTCGATGAATCCAGCATCGCTGACGAGCCAGCGCACGGTCCAGACGAAACCGAGCGCCGCGGCGATCGAGTGGCTCGTCACCTGAAGCGTCGCGGTCGTCAAAGTCCACCGTGAGAACTCGGGCTCCGATCGCTCGTGCACCCGCAAGATCGACGGCACGACCAGGGCCGCGAACGGCAGCCAGAAGACCATGACCCCACCGAAGGCGAGGCAGACAGTGCTCTTCAGAGCCACGGCGGGCGCGAGAATCAGAGTGGCCGTCGCCACGCGACCGTCCTCGAGCGCGGGCGGCAAGCGGGTCAACGGCCAGACCCGCTCGACGGCTCTCCTCTTCCGGCGGTAGGTCTCCGAACCGATGCGCATCAGGAGCGGAGATCCGGTGAGCCGCGAGCCGATCCAGAGCGAAACGATCGAGGCGATCTGGAGGGGAATCCAGATCCTCGGGAACGAGACCCACTCCAACCATTCCACCGCCTACTCTCCATCCTCATGGCGCTTCTCGTACTCCTCGAAGAGGGCGGGAAGCTGGCGCTCGAAGAAGGCGTAGAAATCGCGCATCTCCCGGAGCCTGTCGGAGCGCCCCCCTTCCTCGCCCACCTCCTCGAGGCCGACTTCCGCGAGCCGTCGCAACACCTCGACCAGGCGCATCCTCTCGGCCATCGCGCGCGAGAACGCCCCCGGGGCGATCCGGTACCAGAGCCGTCGGCTTCCAGGTTCGCCACGGCGCTCGACGTATCCCAGCCCCTGGAGAAGTCGCAACATCGAATTGACCGATCCCGCCGAGGCACCGGTCGCTTCTTCGAGCTGGGCCGCGGTCTGCTCGGGCGGGCTGCAGATCAGGAGGTGACCGAAGAGCAGGCCCGCGATCCGCGGTTGCCCCATCCGGTCGAAGAACTCTCCCATCTGATCGACGAAGGTCAACTCGCTCCGCCCGCCGGATGCTTCTTTCATATTTTCAGTATATACTGAAATTACTGTGCCTATCAACCGGAAAGGTGACACCCATGAGCGAAGCGTGGACTCGAGCCATCCTCCGTACCGTCATCCTCGCGGCCGTCGTCGCGGCGATCAACATCACTCTCGCCTGGACCGGGCGCTACACGATCGTCTGGCTCAGTGCGGTCCTGGTCCTCGGGGCCGAAGTCGTCGGCTTCGTCCTGATCCTTCGCGCGACGGCCCGCAGAGGGTTCGGGTTTCTCCGTCAGCTGGCGGTCGGCTCCGTCGCCGTCGTCCTCCTCGCCCTGCTACTCTTCCCGGCCACGGTCTTCGCGCTCACGGTGGCAGCGCCCGACTACGGTGAGGTCCTCTCCGCCATGCAGCGGGCCGACATGGAAGAGCAGGGCGTCCCCGCCGAGGAGATCGAAGAGGCGCTCGCTCGGTTTCGCGACATGAACACGCCGGTTCGCCAGGGGTACTACACGATGATCGGAACCGCGATCACCTGCGCTCCGATAGTGCTCGTGATCTCCATCTTCGTCCGAGCCAGAGACGGACGCGTGAGGGATGATGTCGAGCCGAGCTAGGTGATGAGCCTCGATACCGAGACGCTCCTCTCGCGCTTCCTCGCCGACGGCCTCCTCCTGGGCGCGCTCTTCTCGATCGTCGTCGTGCTCTCGCTACTCGCCGATCCGGTCGTCTGGCTCGATGACTACCCTCCCGATGTGCGCACGATGGCTCCCGCCGAGCTGTCGGGATCCGTGGTCGTCGAGTCGGCGACGGCGGGAGCGCTGCTGCTTCTCGTGGCAGGAGGCTTCTGGCTCGCCGAGAGGCGGCTCGAGAGGGATCTCGACCGGTCGCTGGGATTCGCTGGGCGCTTCGTCTACCTCTGGTTGCTCTTCCAGTGCGTCAACGTGGTCGACGTGGTCGTCGTCGACTGGCTGATCTTCACCGCCTGGACGCCCGACTTTCTGGTCATCCCGGGCACCGAGGGCGCAGCCGGGTACGATGACTACCTGTTCCACTGGCGGCAAAGCTTTCTGCGCTCCGAGCCCTGGGTCGCCTCCCTCGCCGTCGCTGCCCTTCTCGCCGCTCTCACCGGCTGGCGATCGCGGGGCTGAACCGCCCTCGAAGGCCATCCAGCAAGGACGGTGCTCGGCCGAACGATCGATGTGATCGAATATCGGGGCCAGAGGAAGCGACCATGTGTCGACTCTACGGACTGCACGCCACCCACCCCACCAAGCCGGGTTGTGAGCTGCTGCACGCACAGAACGCCCTGATCCGACAGTCGCTCGAGGACGAGCGCGGCTTCGAGAACCCCGACGGCTGGGGCATCGGGTGGGTCAGGGACGGCGTGGCCGAGTGCACCCGACAGGTCGACCCGGCGCACGAGAGCGAGCGCTACCGGGCCGAGGCGCTGTCGACCGAGGCGGAGACGGTCGTCGCCCACGTCCGGCGGGCGACCGTCGGCTCGCCCCGGCCCGAGAACACGCATCCGTTTCGGTGGGACGACTCGTTTCTGGCCCACAACGGGCACATCGGCCGATTCGACGAGGTCAGGCCTCGACTGCTCGAGGCCCTACCCGAGGCTCGCCGCGGAGCGATCGGGGGGTCGACCGACAGCGAGCACTTCTTCCAACTCGTCTTGGCGGAGCTCCACGAACGCGGCGCGCCGTCGATGGCCGAGGCGCTTCGCCGAGCCGTCGGCAAGGTTCGGGATTGGGTCGCCGCCGTCGATCCGAACGCGGCCGCGGCGCTCAACACGCTCTGGGTCGAGAACGGCCGTCTCGCCGGCACGCGCCTCGGACGCTCGCTGTGGTCGCTCGAGCGCGACGCACCGTTCGAGTGCCCCATCTGCGATCATCGCCACGCCGAGCCGGGCGACGAGCCGTACCGGGCTGTCGTCCTGGCGAGCGAGCGGATCACCGACGAAGCGTGGCAGTCGGTACCGGACGGGAGCGTCTTCTGGATCGATCGGCAGGTCCGCCTCGACGTCGAGCCACTCGGACTCTGATCGCTCGCCATCACTCTCCGCGTTTGTCCGCACGCGAGCCTTCCGATAGGCTCCCCGCGGTTTCGAACGCATTCCGAGAGAACGCGCCATCGGGTACGGCGTCGCGTACCGACGTCGGCCGTCGACCCTCGAAGCTGATGATTATTTCCTTCACCGGGTAGTGAACCGAGCCGAACTTCGACAGCCAGCGCCTCCCGGGCGTGAAGAGACGCCGTGGCGACGATCGCGGCCGTCCCGAAGGTTCTCGGGCCGGCTCTGCCTTCTCTGTTCGCTGGTGCTTTCTTGGCTCCTCGGCTGCGACTCGACTCCGGACCTGCGGCCCACGCGAGGCTACGTCCTCATCTCCATCGATACCTTACGCGCCGATCATCTCGGCGTCTTCGGATACGAGCGCCCCACCACTCCGTTCATCGATTCACTGGCCGCTCGCGGCGTCTTGTTCGAGAATGCTTTCGTGCAGCTCCCGGGGACTCTCCCGTCACACATGTCGATGCTGACCGGACTTTACCCGGAGGAACACGCTGTGATCTCGCCGGACAGCGTCTTGCCGACCGACATCCTCACCATATCCGAGAGATTTCACGCCGCCGGCTTCACCACGGCCGGCCACAGTGAAGGAGGCTACGTACACGGCAGTTACGGCTTTTCCCGCGGCTTCGACGAGTGGAGTCACGAATCGCTGCTGATCGAGTCGGACGCCGAGCGAACGTTTGCCCGCGGCGTCGACTTCCTGCGGGCGCTCGACCCGGATGAGGACTTTTTCCTCTTCTTGCACACGTACTCGGTACAC
This sequence comes from Thermoanaerobaculia bacterium, assembly GCA_033722395.1. Classification (GTDB taxonomy): domain Bacteria; phylum Acidobacteriota; class Thermoanaerobaculia; order Multivoradales; family JAHEKO01; genus JAWVZD01. The sequence continues at coordinate 6,915 of JAWVZD010000044.1, forward strand.
GATCCGTACTTCCCGCTGGACCGACATTCCAGATACCCGCAGGAGAGATACAACAGCCTCTACTGGGAAGGACCCGCGCCCGACGTCTTCGAGCCGACCGGGCCCAATCTCAACTCCTACAACCGCGGCCACCTGGAGCTCAGCCCGGAAGGCCTCGAGTACTTCGAGGCCCGGTACGACGCCTCGATCAACTACGTCGATGACGTCATCCGCGATTTTTTCGAGGTCTTGAAGGAGCTGGGGTTACTCGACGACGTCACGGTGATCCTGACGTCGGATCACGGGGAGGAGTTCCTGGAACACAGCGGGCTCGCCCATTTTCAGGCCTACCCGGAAACCCTCCACGTACCCCTGATTCTGGTGCACCCGGAGATCCGATCGCCGAAGCGAGTCCGGCGTTTTGTGGAGTCGATCGACATCACCCCCACCCTCCTGGACCTCGCCAACCTGGAGATCCCGAAGATGTCCGGCGAGAGCCTCGTTCCAGCCGTTTCCGGCGAAGAGACGTCCCCCGCGCCACCGTCCGAGGCGTATGCGATCGAGGCCGATGGCGCCAAGCGAATCCTCCTGAGGCGCACCGGCGAGACGCTCTACCAGGGCGCTCTCCAGTCTCACCCGGCGAACGGTGTGTGGGTCGAAAAGCTCCGGACGTTCGAGGTCCTGGCCGGCACGCACTCGTTCGTCGTCCGAGCCTTCCACGAGCCTCGGACCATGACGGTACGGATCGATCGCCGCGGCATCGGGAACGAGGTGATCGAGCGCACGTTCGAGGTGCTGCCTGATCGCGAGACTCCGTTGGAATTCGAAGTCGACGAGGCGAGCCGCATCACGATCTCGGCTCCCTCGTGTAACACGCCGGCTGAGCTCGGCATCAGCGACGATGTCCGCTGTTTGAGCTTTCGCATCTGGGGAGATCGCCTCCATAACTACGAGCTCTATGATCTCTCGCGCGATCCGAACGCCCAGGAGAATCTCGCCCTGCAGCAAGTCGAGGTTCTCGCCGACCTACTTCGCCGGCTCAGGACCTACAGGCTAGTTCCGCTCTCGGAGACCGCCGCGAGGGAGATCGATCCCGAGCTGGAGCAGCGATTGCGGGCTCTCGGGTACCTGTGAGTCGAAAAGCACCCGATAAGCTCCCTGCCGCATGGCCTCCCACGCCTCGTCCAATAACCAGTCCTGGTCGACGGGCGGTCACCTCACTCGAGCACCATGTTCGCCGAATCCGACGCGATCCGGAGTGCCGGCAGAGTCACCGAGATCGTGACGGCCTACATCGCTCAGCAAGGCGTCGTTCGGGTGCCGAGCCGGGGACGGCAGATCGACGTCGGGCCCGGATCGCCGCGACCGCCACGAACTCCTCCGCCGCAGCGGACGGCCTGCTGCTCTATTCGCGGATCGAGCCCGACCCCCAGCAACTCGTCCGAGTCGACCGTGGTGGCGCGGTTATGGGCGAGATCGGTGACCTCGCAACCAGGATCGACGAGCCGGTCATCTCTCCGACCGGACAGCAGG
>JAWVZD010000045.1:0-8288 GCA_033722395.1 Thermoanaerobaculia bacterium
CCCTGTCGCGCGAACGGACCGAAGGCGCCCGTCAGGCGCTCATCGGGCACCACAAGATGCGCACCGCGAACTGGGAGAAGGCCGCGGCGCGAGTCCAGTTCGCCAATCGCCCCTACTTCCCCGACGCGCTGGCTCTCTTCGAGCTCGAGGTCGACAACACCGGCCGGGGCGGTCCCGAGCTGGAGCGGTGGCGGCAGGCCGCCCGGCACCGGCGCACCGACGGCAGCTCCAAGCGGCGCCAGAAGAAGCGGCGCCGACGGGGTGGGCGGCGGGGACGAAGGCGGCGCTGAGTCGGGTTTTCCTCTTCTGCCGAGTCGACTACAATGAGGGTGCGCGAGTCGACCGATCGCCGATGAAATCCACTCCAGTCAAGAGGCCGGCCCTCGAAGAGACCGTTCGGGGCGCGATCGAGGTCCGTCGATGGGTCGGCTGAGCGACCTCTACCACTCCGCGGTGGGCAAGAAAGCCCTGATGGCGGTGTCGGGCATCGTCTTGTTCGGCTTCGTGCTGGTCCACATGGCTGGCAACCTGAAGCTCTACCAGGGTGCGGAGAAACTGAACGCTTACGCCGCCTGGCTGCGCCAGATCGGTGTGCCGCTGCTGCCGGAAACCGGCGCGCTGTGGGTGGCCCGCCTGGTGCTCTTGGCCGCGGTCGGCATCCACATCGTCGCCGCCTATCAGCTCACCCGGCTCAACCAGCGGGCGCGGCCGGTCGGCTATCGCGACCGCTCCGCGGTGCAGGCTACCTACGCCTCGCGCACCATGCGTTGGGGGGGTGTGATCATCCTGCTGTTCGTCGTCTACCACCTGCTGCATCTGACCTGGGGAACGGTGCACCCCGACTTCGTGCACCCCGAAGTCGTGGCCGGCGGGGAGACCGAGTACGACGTCTTCCACAACGTCGTCACCGGCTTTCGGGTCTGGTGGGTGAGCGGTTTTTACATCGTCGCGCAGCTCGCCTTGGGACTGCATCTCTACCATGGTCTGTGGAGCCTCTTTCAGTCGCTGGGGCTGCCGAATCAGAGTGCTCAACCGTGGCGCCGTCGCGTCGCCGCCGTCTTCGCCTTGGTAGTCACCGTCGGGAATGTTTCGTTTCCGATCTCGGTGCTGGGAGGGTGGGTCGGATGACGCTCGAAGCACGTGTTCCGGACGGCCCGCTGGCGGAGAAGTGGCAGCGCCACCGCGACCGGCTCAAGCTGGTCAACCCGGCCAACAAGCGCCGCTTCGACGTCATCGTCGTGGGCTCGGGGCTCGCCGGAGGCTCGGCAGCCGCCACTCTGGCGGAACTCGGTTACCGCGTGCAGTGCTTCTGCTTCCACGACAGCGCGCGCCGGGCGCACTCGATCGCCGCGCAGGGAGGGATCAACGCCGCCAAGAACTACCAGAACGACGGCGACAGCGTCTGGCGGCTGTTCTACGACACCATCAAGGGCGGCGACTTCCGCTCCCGCGAGGCCAACGTCCACCGCCTCGCCGAGGTGTCGATGGCGATCATCGACCAGTGCGTCGCCCAGGGGGTGCCGTTCGCGCGCGAGTACGGCGGCACGCTGGCCAACCGGTCGTTCGGCGGCGCCCAGGTGTCGCGCACCTTTTACGCCCGCGGCCAGACCGGACAGCAGCTCCTGCTCGGTGCCTATCAGGCGTTGTCACGCCAGATCGAGCTCGGGCGGGTGACGATGTATCCCCGCACCGAGATGCTCGACCTGGTGGTCTCCGACGGGCGGGCGCGCGGCATCGTGACGCGCAACCTCCGCACCGGCGCCATCGAGACCCACACGGCCGACGCGGTGGTGCTGGCGACCGGCGGCTACAGCAACGTCTTCTTCCTGTCGACCAACGCCAAGGGTTGCAACGTCACCGCCATCTGGCGCGCCTACCGCCGTGGTGCCTACTTCGCCAATCCCTGTTTCACCCAGATCCACCCGACCTGCATCCCGCAGAGCGGCGACTACCAGTCGAAGCTCACCCTGATGAGCGAGTCGCTGCGCAACGACGGCCGCATCTGGGTGCCGGAGTCGGCCGACGACGAGCGCCCGCCGGGCGACGTCCCGAAGGAGGATCGCGACTACTACCTGGAGCGCAAGTACCCCGCCTTCGGCAACCTGGTGCCGCGCGATATCGCTTCGCGGGCGGCCAAGGAGGTCTGCGACGAGGGGCGTGGCGTCGGACCGGGTGGACGGGGCGTCTATCTCGACTTCGCCGACGCCATCCAGCGCCTCGGTCGCGACACCATCGCCGACCGGTACGGCAACCTGTTCGAGATGTACGAGCGCATCACCGGAGAGGATCCTTACGAGGTGCCGATGCGGATCTACCCGGCACCGCACTACACCATGGGCGGCCTGTGGGTCGACTACGACCTGATGAGCACCATTCCCGGGTTGTTCGTCATCGGTGAAGCGAACTTCTCCGACCACGGCGCCAACCGACTCGGCGCGAGCGCCCTGATGCAGGGTCTCGCCGACGGCTACTTCGTGCTGCCGTACACCATCGGCGACTACCTCGCCCAGCACATGGGGGAGGAGCCGCTGGCCACCGATCATCCGGCGGTTCGCGAGACCGTCGCCGAGGTGGAGAAGCGGATCGGCGTGCTGCTCGCAGCCGACGGAGATCGCACCGTCGATTCGTTCCATCGCGAGCTTGGCGCGCTCTGCTGGGAGTATTGCGGCATGTCGCGTTCCGCTTCGGGCCTGCGCAAGGCGCTCGAAGAGATCCCGGCGTTGCGCGAGGAGTACTGGCAGCGGGTCAACGTTCCGGGATCGGCCGAGGAGCTCAATCAGGCGCTGGAGAAGGCGGGCCGAGTGGCCGATTTCTTCGAGCTCGCCGAGCTGATGTGCCGCGATGCTCTCGACCGCGGCGAGTCGTGCGGCACTCACTTCCGGGAGGAGCATCAGACCGAAAAAGGGGAGGCGCTGCGCAACGACGAGGAGTACACGTACGTCTCGGCCTGGGAGTTTCAGGGCGACGAGGCGGAGCCGGAGCTCCATCGCGAGCCGCTCGAGTTCGAAGCGGTGTCACCTTCTCAGAGAAGCTACGAGTGATGCGACTGACCCTGGAGATCTGGCGGCAGGAGGCACCCGACGAGGCGGGTCGCTTCGTCACCTACGAGATGGAGGACGTCAGTCCCCACATGTCGTTCCTGGAGATGCTGGACGTGCTGAACGAGCGGTTGGTCGACGAGGGCGAGAAGCCGGTCGCGTTCGAGCACGACTGCCGAGAGGGCATCTGCGGCTCCTGCGGCATGCTGATCAACGGCAAGGCACACGGCCCGATGCGGGCGACCGCGACCTGTCAGCTCCACATGCGGCACTTCTCCGACGGCGACCACTTGATCATCGAGCCGTGGCGCTCGGCCGCCTTCCCGGTCATCAAGGACCTGGTCGTCGACCGTGCGCCCTTCGACCACATCGTGCAGAGCGGCGGCTACGTCTCGGTCAACACCGGTAGCGCCCCGGATGCCAACACCATCCCGATCGGCAAGGAGCGGGCCGACCGAGCGATGGACGCCGCCGAGTGCATCGGCTGCGGTGCCTGTGTCGCCCAGTGTCCGAACGGCGCGGCGCAACTGTTCACCGCCGCCAAGGTGGCCCATCTGGCATCGCTGCCGCAGGGTCAGCCCGAGCGGTACCGCCGGGTGGCCGAGATGGTCGAGACGATGGAGCGCTACTTCGGCAGCTGCACCAACTACGGCGAGTGCGAAGCGGTCTGTCCGAAGGAGATCTCGATCGACTTCATCGCCGACATGAACCGCGACTATCTGAAGTCGAAGCTCCGCGGCGGCGAGTCGGGCTAGCGGAACAGCCGGAAGTAGAGCTCGAAGATCCTCTTCACCGTCGGAGTCAGCTTGGTGCGCCGCCACGCGTCGCCGGCCTTCTTGATCACCTCCGACTGAGTGGGGTAGGGGTGGATGGTGGAGGCGATCTTCCCCAGACCGATGCCGTGGGTCACGGCCAGCGCGAGCTCGCCCAGCATCTCGCCGGCGTGCTCGGCGACCAGGGTGGCCCCGACGATCCGGTCCGAGCCCGCCAGAACGACGAGCCGCAGAAAGCCCTCCTCGGCCCTCTCGAGGACGGCGCGGTCGACCTCCGAGAGCTGGATCTTCGAGGTCTCGACCTCGAGTCCGCGGTCCTCGGCGTCCTCGGCGTAGAGGCCGACATGGGCGATCTCGGGGCTGGTGTAGGTGCACCAGGGGACCACGAGGTCGCTCGCTTTGGATCGACCGAAGAAGAGCGCGTTCTGGATGGCGATGCGGGCCAGAGCGTCCGCCATATGGGTGAACTTGAAGCGCGAGGCGACGTCGCCGACGGCGTAGATCTTCGAGTTGGAGGACCGTAGGCGGTCGTCGACCTGCACGCCGGAGCGCTCGTAGTCGACCCCGGCGGCCTCGAGGCCGATCCCCTCCACGTTGGGAGCTCGACCGACCGCGACCAGGAGTCGGTCGACCTCGACGACGTGAGCGTCGTCGTCCCGCTCGAAGTGCACGCGAACTCCCGTGTCGCTCGCCTCGACACGCGAGATCGAGGCCTCGAGAGCGAGCCCGACGCCGTCGTCCAGGAGCGACTGCTGCACCAGGGCGGCGGCGTCGGCGTCTTCGCGCACCAGGACGTGCGATGCCATGTCGAACAGGGTGACATCGGCACCGAAGCGGGCGAAGGTCTGCGCCATCTCGCAGCCGATCGGGCCGCCACCGATGATGCCGAGACGGCGTGGCAGGTCGGTGAGCGTGAACAAGGTCTCGTTGGTGAGGTAGTCGACCTCGTCGAGACCGGGGATCGGCGGCGCCACCGGACGCGCGCCGGTGGCGATCACCGCTCGGCGGAAGCGAAAGCGCTGCTCGCCGCCGTCGTTGGGGTCGCCGGCGACGTCGCGACCCTCGCCGATGAAGACGTCGACTCCGAGGTCGCGGAAGCGGCGGGCACTGTCGTGGCGGGAGATCCGCGCCCTGAGGGCCCGCATCGACTGCATCGCGGCGGCGAAGCTGCCCTCGCCGCGTACCGCCGGGCCGGCGAAGCGCTCCGCCGCCGTGCGGGCTTCGTGCCAGGCGCGGGCGGCCCGGATGAGGCCCTTCGAGGGCACGCAGCCGTAGTTCAGGCAGTCGCCACCCATCAGTCGCCGCTCGACCAGCGCGACCCGGGCGCCGAGTCCGGCGGCTCCGGCGGCGGTCACCAGGCCGGCGGTGCCGGCGCCGACCACGACCATGTGGTAGCGGTCGGCCGGTTGCGGATTGGTCCACTCGGGGGGGTGGACGTTGTCGAGCAGGGTCTCGTTGTGCTCGTCGAGCGGCTCGACCAGTCGGAGCAACTCGGGGTCGAGCGCCGATCGCTTCGATTCACTCATCGTCAGCCTCGTCCTCGTCTTGGTCCACGACCTCGTCGCGCAGGGCCTTGCGGGCGATCCGGGTGACGACCGTCGTGACCACGACAGTGGCGACGAGGCCGACGCCCAACAACACCCACTGGCCGATGCCGCGTTCCACCTCGGCTCCCGCCGTCACCGCCGCGAGGCTACCCAGCACTTTGCCGTAATAGACGTAGAGAAACGTGCCCGGGAGCATGCCGAGCGACGCCACGACGTAGTCGAGGAAGCGCACGCTGGTGAGGCCGAGGGCGTAGTTCAGCAGGTTGTACGGGAAGATCGGGCTCAACCGCAGCAGGAAGACGATCTTCAGGCCCGAGCCGGAGACGGCGCGGTCGATGGTGGCGAAACGGGGGCGTCCCGCGAGCTTGCGCTCGATTGCCGAGCGCGCCACGTAGCGAGCCAGCAGAAAGGCCAGGGCGGTTCCGACGGTGGCGCCGAGGAAGACGACCAGGGTTCCCTGCCAGAGGCCGAAGATCGCTCCGGCCGCCATGGTGAGGATCGAGCCCGGGACGAAGGCCACCGTGGCCAAGGCGTAACCGACGGCGAAGACCGTCGGACCCCAGATCCCCAGACCGTCGACCCACTCGGCGAAGTGCGGCACGTAGCCGCCCAGCTCCCGGCCGAGAAAGAAGAGCGCCACCAGGGCGACGGCGACGCCGACGATCTTGGCGATCGGTCGGCTGCCGCCTTTCCGTCGGGTCGCGTCGGGTCGCAGTACCTCCGCGGCATCGTCCCCGGACTTTTGCTCGTCTTCCATGGATGGGTCCCCTCGGTGGGCGCCGGACTCCGCTCCGGCTCGCGTCTGCCTCTCGTACGGCGCCCGCCGAGAGGCGGTTTGGTGAACCGGATCGGCCGTCGCGACGAGCTCTTCAGCCGATCGCCCAGAGCGCCGCCGCGAACAGCGAGCCACCGAGTCCGACGAACATCCCGGCGAGTGCGAGCAGGTTGCCGTGGATCGTGCCCTCCTTGGCGGTCTTGCCGAGGACCATCAGACTGCCGCAGCAGACGGTGAGCTGGAGGAACACGAAGGCGACCGTCAGGGTCGTCGACACCGTGGCTCCGGGCTCCGTCAGATGGGAGAAGGACAGGTTGGCACCGGCCAGGGCGACCCCGGCGACGACGACGAGCAGGGCGGCGAAGTCCCACGGCTTCGGTTTCGGGATCTCCGCTCCGAGCACCGGTATCACGAGGACGTCTTCTGCCATCGTCTCCTCCGCTTCACGAGTCGTCGTACGAGAACGGCCGGCTGGATGCTAGCACGCTGGGGAGCTGCGCGGAGCGATCGAGCGTTCGATCGACCCGGCGGACTCTGCAGAGGGTCGGGGCGACTCAGGGTCGGTGCTCCGGGCGCAGCAGGTCGACCACGGACTTGACCGGGGCGAAGGTCTCCAGCGGTACCTCGACGAACAGGGAGTTCCAACCCGCCATGGCACCGTTCCACAGGCCGGGACGCTCCAAGACCCGCAGGCGGCGGTCGAGGTGGGGCTTCTCCGACACGAAGACGGCGCGCGGGTCGACGAAGTCGGCGAGGTGGTACCGCTCGCCGTCCGGTCGGCGCAGACAGGCGACCAGCATGACGGGGTTGAAGTGCGTCGACGAGACCCAGATCTTCGCCTGCGCGGGGTCGTCCAGGTCGACCTGCGCCCCCTCGACGATCTGCCGCGTCGAATTGCCGCCGGGCCCGCGTACCCAGAACGGCCCGCCTCCCGGCTCGCCGCTCTGCGGCACGACGCCACAGACGCGCAGCGGTCGGTCGAGTCGCTCGATCAGCGCCCGGTGTGGGTCGCCCGCGCCGGCGGAGCCCAGCTCGTAGCCGAGCTCGTCGCGACAGAGAGCCTGCGCCGCTTCGAGCTCGGTGGGGCTCGGAGAGTCTCGCAGTATCGTCAGGGTCTCGTGGATGCGCTGCGCGAGGACCGTCGCCAGGCCGCCCAGGAGACGCTGCCATTCGATCACTAGCCCCTGTCTCGTCTCGGGAAGCACGTTGTCGATGTTCTTGATGTAGACCAGGTCGGCGTCGAGCGCCTCGAGGTTCTCGATCAGCGCTCCGTGCCCGCCCGGTCGCAGGAGGAGGCTGCCGTCGGGATGACGAGCCGGTGTGCCGTCGAGCTCCAGTGCCAGGGTGTCGGTGCGCCGATGCTGGACCGAGATCGAGATCGCCGGTGTCCACGTGACCGGTCGCTGCCGCTCGACCCGGGCGGCGAACAAGGCCCGATGCTCGGCCGGCACGGTGAAGTGGAAGCGGCAGACCCCGTCGCCGTCGCGTAGGTACCCGGCACCCTCGACGAGATGTTCCTCGAAGGCGGTGCGCGAGCCGTCTTCGTAACGGTGAAACGGGATCAGCGCCTTCGGCCGGTCGGCGTAGCCGAGGCCCTCGGGTGAGACGATCGCCCGGAGTACCCTGGGGTAGGCGTCCGATCGGGCCAGGGCGACGGCCTCCGCCGGCGAGGCGTCGAGAACGCGCAGCAGCTGCGAGAAGAACGGCAGGTCGGCGATGCGGTCGAGCAGCGTGAGGAGCCGAGCCGAGGCGGCATCGCCGCCTTCCGTTCGCTCGCGCAGCTCGCGGTGGCCGGGGGCTCTGCCTTCGAGGGCGTCGGTCGCCACCGCGAACATGCGGGTCGCGGCTCCCGAGGCCGGTACGAACTTGGTCAATCGCCCATCGACGGCGCTCCTCTGCCACGCCGCCTCGAGCTGGGAGCGCTCGGCGTCGTCGAGACGACGGATGCCGTCCCCGATCCGGCAGGGACGCTCCAGGCGGGGCGGCGGCGGAGGGCTTCGCAGCAGCTCGATCTGCCGGCGAGCCTCGGTGAGGCCGATGCCGACCGCCGCCAGCTGCTCGGCGTCGGCGGCGAGCTCGTCGGTGCTCATGCCTGGCTGGAGGAGTCGAGAGAGGAGGCGCTCTGCGGGTAGTGCTCCCGCAACCGGAGCTCGAG
>JAWVZD010000046.1:0-8200 GCA_033722395.1 Thermoanaerobaculia bacterium
GTCGACGTGGCCCTCCTCGACGGAGCCTTCTACTCGCCCGACGAGCTCCCGGGCCGCGATCTGGAGGCGATCGGCCATCCTCTGATCAGCGACAGCATGGATCGCTTCCAGGCGCTGGTCGACGCCGGCCGGGTGGAGATCTACTTCACCCATCTGAACCACTCGAATCCGGTGCTCGACCCGGAGGGACCGGAGCGGCGCGAGGTCGAGCGGCGGGGGTTCCGGGTGTTGCCGGAGCTGGCGCGATTCCCCCTCTGAGACGGGGCGGGACGCTCCGCCGACGGCTCAGTCCGTGCCGGCTTCCGGCGCCGCATCGTCGCCTCTCCAGCCCGGTCCGCGCACCACCTCGCCCGGCAGGGCGCCGGTGTGCTCGCCGTGTCGGAGCACCGGCACGCCGTTGACCAGCACGTGCACCATGCCGGTGGCGTACTGGTGCGGTTCGGCGTAGGTGGCGTGGTCCTGGATCCGAGCGGCGTCGAAGATCGCCAGGTCGGCCTTGTAGCCGACGGCGAGGCGGCCGCGGTCGACCAGGCCGAGGGTCTCGGCGGGGAGCGAGGTGAGCTTGCGCACCGCCTCCTCGAGCGGCATCAGCCGGTGCTGACGGACGAAGGGGCCGACGGCGCGGGCGAAGGTGCCGTAAGCGCGCGGATGCGGGTTGGAGCGGAGAAAGACGCCCTCGGCCGACGGCGCCGCCTCGTCCGAGCCGAAGCTCACCCAGGGCAGAGCCGCCTTGCGATGAACGTTCTCCTCCGACATCAGGAAGTAGATCGTGCCGACCCGGCTGTCGTCCTCGATCACCAGCTCGATCGCCGTCTCCTCCGGGGAGAGGCCACGCTCGGCCGCCACCTCGGCGAGGGTGCGGCCGGTGAGGGGCTTCAGGGCTTCGTTCTTGAAGTCGACCAGCAGCATGCCCTCGGCGCCGGCGGCGAGGAAGAGGTTCTCCCAGGCGTCCGAGCGGGTGGTCATCTCGCGCGCCACCCGGCGGCGCACGGCCGGGTCGTTCAGCCGCTCGACCCAGGCGTCGTGGCCGCCCTCCTGCACCCAGGGCGGCATGGCGGCGTCGAGGCCGGTCGCTCCGGCGGTGTACGGGTAGATGTCGGCGGTGATCTCGAGGCCGTCGGCACGCGCCGCCTCGATGCGCTCGATGACGCGCTCGAGCTTCGACCAGTTCTCCCGTCCGGCCGCCTTCAGGTGGTAGATCTCGGCCGGGATGTCGGCCTCGCGCGCAATCTCTAGGAGCTCCTCGACCGCCTCCTCGAGACGATTCCCTTCGTTGCGGATGTGGGAGATGTAGAGACCGTCGTAGGCAGCGGCGATCCGCGCCAGCTCGATCAGCTCTGCGGTGTCGGAGTAGAACGCCGGGGCGTAGATCAGCGACGAGCCGACGCCGAGTGCCCCCTCCTCCATCGCCCGGGCGACGAGCTGCTTCATCCGCTCGAGCTCCTCGGCGGTCGGCGGACGGTCGTCGTAGCCGACCTCGTGCACCCGCACCGTGGTGGCGCCGACGAACGAGGCGACGTTGGGCGACACACCGCGCTCGACGAGGAACTCGAGGTACTCGCCCAGGGTAGTCCAGGAGACGTCGTAACGGATGTCGCCCTGACGCTCGACGAGCTGCTGTTTCATCGCGTCGTTCAGCGGCCCCATCGAGAAGCCCTCGCCGAAGACTTCGAGCGTCACCCCTTGGCGGACGTCGCTCTGCGCCCGACCGTCCTCGATGAGCGATTCGGTCGCCCAGCTCAGCATGTTGATGAAACCCGGGGCGACGATCAGGCCGTCGGCGTCGAGGACGAGATCGGCCTCGGCACGCTCGGGCAGATCGCCGACGGCGACGATGCGGTCGGCGACCACCGCCAGGTCGGCGGTCCGCGGCGCTGCGCCGGTGCCGTCGATCAGGGTACCGTTGCGCACCAGGACGTCGTAGCGCGGCGGTGGCTCACAGGCACCGACCAGCGCGGCGGCGACGAGCGACAGACAGGCGACGGAAGTGACGCGCCACACGGACTCTCTCCTTTCGGCCGGCTCAGCGGCTCGATCGGAAGCGGAACCGGAGCACCGCTCCCAGCGTGACGGCGTCCGACTCGACGTCGCCGAGCTCGTCGAAGGCGTCGGCCTGGTAGTTCAGGTGAACGTCGAGCGACAGCCGCGGCAGCAGATCGAGGTCGAGCCCGAGGCGAGCGAGGAAGTAGGGGTCGGAGACGTTGCCATCGAACGAATCGGAGGCGGTTACGCCTGCGCCGACACCGCCGTAGAGCGTCCCGCCGAGCAGAAGCAGGCCCTGCGGGGCGATCGCGGTGTCGGTGGCGCCGCCGAAACCGTCGGGGAAGTACTCGAGCTCGAGGCCGAACTTGAGTGGCCCATCGATGTCGTAGAGATAGGACAGAAGCCAGGAGACCCCCTCGTCTTCGACCTCGGGGAAGCCTTCGTCGGCGAGGTCGTCGAGGCTGCTCCAGTAATGCAGCCCGGCGCCGAGGTGGTGCTCGGCGGCGACGGCGAACGGCGTGACGAGGAGTGTCGACGCGACGGCGACGACGAGCGCTCGGATCGACAGTGGCATCGGGTCCCCTTTCCTCCGCGGCCGGCTACCCCGGCCGGAAACCCATCTTAGATATCAGGTCACGGGCGGAGCCACAAGGCGTACGGCCCTCGGCGCCGAGCCGCGACCCGCCTTGCGGTAGACTGCGAGCCCTCGCCGCGAGGTGAGACGATGAGCATCTACAACGACTTCTACGGCTTCCGCGAGCAGCCGTTCAACATCACGCCGGATCCACGCCTCCTGTTCTACAGCGAGCGCCACCGCGAGGCCTACAACCACCTCCTCTTCGGCATCAACGAGCGCAAGGGCTTCATCCAACTCACCGGCGAGGTCGGCGCCGGCAAGACGACCCTCTGTCGAGCCTTCCTGGAGAGCCTGGGCGACGACTACACTACCGCCCTCGTTCTGAACCCGGTGATGACCGCCAACCAGTTGCTCCGCACCGTCCTGCGCGAGCTCGGTCTCGATCCACCCTACAACGACCGCATCCGTTGCTACGAGGTGCTCAACGACTTTCTACTGGCGGAGCTCGAGGCCGGCCGCGACGTCGTGCTGCTGATCGACGAGGCGCAGGATCTGTCGGCGGAGCTGCTCGAGCAGGTCCGTCTGCTGTCGAACCTCGAGACCGACCAGCGCAAGTTGCTGCAGATCGTGCTCATCGGACAGCCGGAGCTGCGAGACTTGCTGGCACGCGACGATCTGCGGCAGCTGCGCCAGCGGATCATCGTGCGCTACCACCTCGGGCCGCTGTCGCCACCCGAAACCGAGCACTACATCCTCCACCGGTTACAGGTTGCCGGGGCCAACAGCCGCCCGACGCTCGACCGACGGGCGCTGGGCAAGATCCATCGCAGCTCCGGCGGCATCCCGCGCCTGATCAACGTAGTCTGCGACAAGACGCTGTTGTGCGGCTATGTCGAGGGAGACGAGCACCTGACCGCCCGCCACGTGCGGCGAGCGATCCGCGAGCTCGGGGGGTCGCTCGAGTGAGCCTGATCAACGACGCCCTCAAGCGGGCCCGCGCCGAAGCGTTGCGTCAGGAGGAGGACGGCCGTCGCACCGAGTACCGTACCGTTCCTGCCCATTCGTGGCGGTCGGACCGGCAGCGCCAGCTACTGATCGCCGGGTGGGTGATCGCGGCGCTCGCCCTGGCGCTGGTGGTCGGGATGTGGGTGCGGTTCGGGTCCGAGGCTCCGACGGTGGCCGAACGGGGAGTCGAGCCCGGGGCGCAGGCTCTGCCCGAGTCCGGCGGCGGCTCGCCTCGGCCGACGGCGTCGCCAGCGGACGGTTCCCCGACCTCCTCGAACCTCGCCCCTTCGGCCTCGGAAAGGGTCCCGGTGTCGCCGCCGAGCGCGGGACAGAGCGTCGCATCGTCCGCCCCCCCAGCCGACGCAGATAGCGAGGCTGCGGCCGTCGACGGGGGCGCTCCGTCGTCAGGGGCATCGGCCCAGCAGCCTCAGCCCCGCGGCGGCAAGGCCGGGGATGGCGACTCCGCCTCGCCCGCGGGTGGCCGGCAGGGCTCCTCGCCACTCGAGCCGGGAGCGACCTATCTCAGGCGGGTGCGCACGGCCGATGGCTCGGTGGCCGAGCTCGGCGGCATCGCCTACTCGGAGAGCCGACCGATCGCGGTCATCAACGGGTCGGTCGTATCGACGGGTGACTTCATCGGCGGGTTCACGGTGATCGCCGTCGAGCCCGAGAGGGTCGAGCTCGAGGCCGACGGGGTGCGGATCTTCCTGGCCCTGCGCTGACGAGGGAACCGTCGGAGCGTGACCGCGGCTCGTAGTCGGGTCAGGAGCGGCCCGAGAAATAGAGTCCGAGGGCGCGGTTGGCGTGCAGGCGGGCCTCGCGCTTCTCGTTGAGTTGCCAGAGCACCTCGGCGAGCGACTCGACGAGGGGGATCAGTCGCGGTGCACCGGCACCCTGCTCCTCGGCCGCATGAACCGCTAGGCGGAGCAGGTCGGCCGCCTCGCGGCGCTCGCCGGCGTGCGACAACAGGTGGGCCCGCTGGCGCATCTGCTCCGGCGTCGTGCCGAACGGACCGCACCGCTCGCTCGGCGCCCGTTCGGCCGGCGCATCGCTTCCGCTTCCGCTCCCGATCTCGGGTGTCGTGCTCATCCTCGCCTCCCGCGGCGATCGACTGTGTGGCCTCAGGCTACCAGTCGGCCGGAGGCGACGGCGTGACGCCGCTCACACGGGCGACCGCTCACCGGGCAGAGGCTCAGGAGAAGTGCACGACCAGCAGCGAGAAGTCGTCGTCGAACTCGTCGGGTTGCATCGTCTCGCGGACGCTCGACTCGATGCGGTCGAGCTCACCGTCGGGTGCTCCGGCTCCGGTCGACACCATGTCGAGAAACTCGTCGACCCGCCACTCCTCGCCCTCCGTGGTCACGACCTCGTACGCTCCGTCACTGTAGACGTAGAGGTTGCAGGGCGTGTCGAGCTCGACGGTGTCGTCCGTAAACGTCGCCTCCGGCAGCATGCCGATCGACAGATTCGGCGTAAACAGCTTCTCGACGCCCCCGCCGTCGGTGCCGACGACGAGCGCCGGCGGATGCCCGGCCGAAGCGTAGGAGAGCGTGCCACTGCGCCGGTCGAAGACGCCGTACCAGAGGGTGAAGTACATGTTGGCGTGATCGCGCATCAGGTAGGCCTCGTTCAGAGCGGCCAGCACGGAACGGGGCTGAGTGAAGTCGACGTCGGGCAGCGACCGCTTGCGCAGCACGTTGATCACCGATACCGAATGGAGGGCCGGCGCCGTGCCGTGTCCGCAGACGTCGACCAGGTAGACGGCGAAGCGGTCGTCGTCGAGCCAGTGGTATCCGAAGGCGTCGCCGCCGAGCTTGTCCGAAGGGATGAAGCGCCAGTGGGTGGTGACGGTCTCGGTCTCGATCGGCCGCGGCAGCAGGGACTTCACGTAGGCGGCCGCTTTCTCGAGATCCCCGGCCAGCCGCTCCTCGTTGCGCACCTCGTCCCGGCTCCTGAGCTCGTGCTTGAAAAGGCAGTTGCCGATCTGAAGCAACGACCCGATCGGGAAGACGCTGGGCTCGTCGACCTCCTCTTCGTCGAGGAAGGTGCCGTTCGTCGAGCGCAGGTCCTCGACGATCACCTGATCCAGCATCAGGCTGACCCGGCAGTGGTGGCCGGAGACGGCCGGGTCGTCGACCTGCACGGTGGCGTCCGGGCGCCGACCCAGGATCACCGGACCGTCGCCGAGCTCGATCCGCTTGCCGGCGACGGGACCGCTGATGCCGAACAGGTAGTGCGCGGCATCCCCCCCGCCCACGTTGAGGCGCTGAGCTGCAATCGTCTTGTCGAAGTCCATCACCGGGAGTGTCGTCGCCACTGGGTTGCCGAGCCCGCGGGCTCCAGATCATACAAGACCGTAGCGGAGCTGTGAATGCGTCTCGAGGTCGACCTCATCTGTCTCCGGTCCGGCCCGCTCCGGACCGATCTCCGCCGCGTCCCGATCGCGGCAGAATCGAGCGCACGGTCTCGAAGCAGAGGGCCGTCAGGACGGAGGGCAGGAGGAGGATCATCGACAGGAAGTAGCGCGGGAACGGATACGACACCAGACCGACGGTGAGGAGATAGGCCGAGAACAACCCCACGCCCGCCAAAGTCAGGGCGACGATGCCCTCGTCGCGTCGCCGATCGATCGCGAGGGGCCGGGCGGATTCGGATTTGCCGCGCAGCAAACGGATCGGTAGGAGGACGAGCAGCAGGAGTGCCGGCCAGACGATCCAGAGCCAGCGAGCGAGCTGCTCGGTGCCGTAGAGGAGAGCGGCGCGGACCCAGTTCAGGTAGAGCACCGGACGCCGTACCACGATCTCGCGCGCCAGCCGAGAGAGGCGCCGGTTGACCTCGACCGCCCACTCGACGGACAGATCTCCGGGGCGCGAGCCGACGCGCGCACCGCCGCCGGCCCCGCTGCCGGCTCCGCGCGGCTCTGTCGCGGCGTCTCGCCTGAGCAGCCTCTTGGCCGTCGAAGCCGAGATCGAGAAGATGTTCGGGCTGTACTGGGCGAAGTACTCCCTCGGGTCGTCGGCGCGGGTCATCGGTTCGTAGCCGCGCTCGAGGCGGGAGCGCAAAATCGCCTGCGCCAGGGGCCGCTGCTCCTCGGGTAGCTCTCTCAGCAGCCGGTGGTCGAGGAAGCAAGCGGCCATTCCCATGGCGTTGAAACCGCCGAACGAAACCAGTCCGAAGTGCCCCACCGTGAGCCAGCGCAGGCCGCCGAAGGCGAGCAGGGGCAGCAGCGTCACAAGAGCGATCCGGCCGGCGGCTCGCAGGGCGTGCGCCGGTTCCAGACGCCGACCGAGCCAGCAGACCAGCCCACCGACGAGCGGCAGGAGCCCGACCAGAAACAGACCGGCCGGCCGCAGCTGGTAGCTGAGGAAGACGACGGCGCCGAAGGCGATCCAGCGCAGTCGGCTGGAACGCTCCAGGAGCGAGAACAGCAGACCGAACGAGGCGACGACCGCGGCGGCGGCGAGAAAGTCCGGCTGGACGCGATCGACCAACAGGCGGATCGGCGAGTAGACGAGGGGTGTGGCGGCGACGAACGCCAGCCATCGACTGTCCGAGAGCCGCGCCAGGCCGATGAAAAAGGAGAGAACGGCGGCGGCGTAGAGCCACCACTGCACCGCCGGCACGCGGTGTAGACGGATGGTGCCGTCGGCGCTGCGGAAGAGCTCGAGGAAAGCCGGGTAGCCGATCGTTCGATAGTCGGCCAGGGCGGTCGACAGGCTCTCCGCGTCGGCGGTCTCGAGGTAGCTGGCGGTATCCGGCACCCGACGGTACTCGAATCCACCCGTCGAGGCGAGAAACCAGCCCGAGAGCACGAGCTGCACCGCCAGCCAGAGCGCCGGTGAACGCCAGGGACGGCGGATCGCTTGGCGAGTCGCGAGTAGAAGGGAGGGCATTCTTCGGAAATCGGCCGCGAGTCGATCGTCTCTCCATGTTACTCAACCGAGACCGAAGGGTCCTTCGGCCCCCGCCCGAGTCGCCCCCGGGAGTCGGTCGAGACGGCAGGCTACAATGTGCCATCCTTCGGTCGGTGAATATGGTGGATCGCAGCACAGCGAGCGAAACGGACGGGCGAGGTCGCGCTCGGCTGCTGGACTACCTGGCGCTGGCGCGGATCGGCCACTGGATCAAGCACCTGTTCATCGTCCCCGGGATCATCCTCGCCGCTCTTCTCCATCGTCGCCCCCTCGACGTCGGCGAGCTGTGGCAGCCCGTACTGTTCGGCCTCGTCAGTGCGTCGCTCGTCGCCTCGGCGAACTACGTGCTGAACGAATGGCTCGATCGTGCGTCGGACAGCTTCCACCCGCGCAAGAGCGCTCGCCCGGCGGTGTCGAAGAGGCTGTCGCCGCTCCTCCTCGGGACACAGTACGTCGGGCTCCTCGGCCTCGGGCTCCTGGCGGCGACCGGCGTGACCACGCTGTTCGCGCTCACGGTTTCGGCCTTCGCGGTCGCCGCCTGGATCTACAACGTCCCGCCGCTGCGCACCAAAGACGTCGTCTATCTCGACGTGCTGTCGGAATCGGTCACCACCACCCATCGACTGACGATGGGATGGGCGATGGTCGACGGGCGCACGCTGCCGCCCGGCAGCCTGATGCTGGCCTTCTGGACGGCGGGTGCCTTCCTGATGGCCGTCAA
>JAWVZD010000047.1:0-8198 GCA_033722395.1 Thermoanaerobaculia bacterium
AGAAAGCCGATAGCAATGCCGACAACGGCGTGCCGTTGGACGAGATACGCGAGGAACTGCTGGAGCAGCGTCAAGAGATTTTGAACCTCTACGAGCACGATCTTCGCGAGGGTCAGCGAGCCAGCGACGAGGGCTCGGAGGATCTGGTCGATCGGGCCAATAGTGCCTACAACCGGGAGTTCATGTTCTCCCTCTCCAGTACCGAGCGCGATACCCTGTTCAAGATCGAGGATGCCTTGAAGAAGATCGACGAGGGCGGATACGGCAGTTGCTCGCACTGCTCGGCCGAGATTCCACTGCCGCGTCTCAAAGCGGTTCCGTGGGCTCGGTACTGCATCGATTGCCAGGAGCTCGAAGAGAAGGGGCTGCTCGAGGAGAGCTGACGCGGCGAGGGCGGATAGTCAATGAGAATCCGAACGGTCGTCGGCATCCTGTTCGCCTTGGCGGCGGTCGTTCTGGTCTCGTTCCTGACGCAGTACAACAGAGAGATCCTGAGTCAGCGCTTCGCGCTGGGCGAGTCGACGTCGGTGTCGCTCGCTGCGGTGTTGGTGGTCACCTTTCTCATCGGCCTGCTGCCACCGGTCACCCTGCTCGTCGTGCAGCGCCTCAAACAGGAGCTGGCGGAGCGGCGCGAGCGCCGCATGTCGCGTCAGGAAGAGAGCCGCCACGGCAGCTTCCGCCGCGCCATCGATTACAAGCTCGACGGCCAGTGGGGTAAGGCGGCGGCCGAGCTCGAATCGGTGCTGGCCGAAAAGCCGGAGGACTTCGCCGCCCTGCTCAACTACGGAGAGGTGTTGCGGTGGCAGGGCCGTGCAAAGGAGGCGCTCGAGGTGCACCGACGGGCCTCGGTGCTCTATCCGCAGAGCGTGGCGCTCCTCTATCAGATGGCCGACGACTACGCCGAGGCGGGTGAGGAGAAGGTCAGCCACGAGATCCGCAACCGCATCCTACGGGACTTTCCCGGCGTCGGCCTGGCGGTGCAGCGTCGGCGGCGGAACGGCGCCATCGCCGAGGGGGATTGGCGGGAGGCGGCACGTCTGCAGGATTCGATCGAAACGACGCTCCGCGAGAACGACGCTCGGGTGGAGCTCGAGCGCGAGCGGGGCATCCGGCTAGGACTCGACTACCAGCGCGGCCTGGCGCGGCTCGAAGAGGACCGGGTCGCCGAGGCGGAGGAGATCTTCCGCCGCTTGCTCGAGGAGGAGGAGCGGTTCATCCCGGCGTCGATCATGCTGGGCGAGGCGGCGCTCCTCGGCGGCTCGGACGACGCGGCACTCGAGGAGTGGAAGCGCGGTTACGGGGCGACCGGCAGCCCGGTCTTCCTGCAGCGCATCGAGGATCACTTCATCGAGCGGGCCGAGCCGGCACGTGCGATCGAGACCCTGCACCGCATCATCGATTCGGCCGACAACGACCTTCTGCCGCGCTTCTTCCTCGGGCGGCTCTACTACCGGCTCGAGATGCTCGACGAGGCCCAGCGCGTGCTGGCTTCGATCGCCGATCGGGTCGCCTCGTCGCCGACCTATCATCTCTTGCTGGCACGGATCCACGAGCGGCGCGGCGAGCTCGGCCGGGCCGCGGCGTCCTATCTGCGGACTCTCGAGCAGGCCGGCTTGATGTCGACCGAGTACCGTTGCGAGGTCTGCGACGCGGAGTACCGGGATTGGCGCGATCGCTGCGACAGCTGCGGCGCGTGGAACTCGGTCGAGCTCGACTTCGAGGAGGAGCGCCTGACGCCGTCCGAGCTCGGCATACGGGAGCGCCCCGTCTGGTCGGTCGCCGAGGACACGGACGAGGAGTTCGGCGACATCGCCTGAGGTCGGCCCGCCGCCCCGGGGACGTCCGGCACCGGGCGAAACCGACCTGCTCCTCCGCCGGGCTAGGGACCGACCGCCCGAGATCATGAAGGCAGCCCTGGAATCCCTGCTCGAGAGCCTCCAGGAAGGCTCGAACGAGCCGGTCTATCTGATCGCCGGTAATCCGGTCCTGACCGAGCCGGCGGCGCAGCGGCTCGCCGAGCGGCTGGCCGAGCGGGGTGGTGCCGAGGTCGAGGTCGTCCGCCGTCCCGGGCGTCTCGGCGATCTGCTGGGCGATCTGAGGACGTTCTCGCTGTTCGCCGGGTGTCGCGTTTTCCTGGTGATCGAGTCGGCCCTCTTCGCCGACCGCAAGGCGGCGGCGGAGCTGGTCGACCAGGCCGCCGAGGCCGTCCCGGTCTCCTCCGACGAGGCCGACCTCGACCGGGCGGAGCGCATCGCAGCGAGCCGCCTGCTGCAGGTGCTGCGACTGTTCGAGGTCGATCCCCATGGGGGATCTCCCGCCGACGTCCTGGCCAGCCTGCCCGACTGGGCCTTCCAAGGCGCCCCGGCCAAGGGCCGGCGGAAGCGCAGCAAGGCGAAGGTGAACGAGTTGCGCGAAGCGCTGGCGCCGCTGCTCGACAAGGCTCGCCGGGCGGGTCTCTCTGGAACGGCGGAGTCGGACACCGCCGAGATCGGTGCGATTCTCGACGACGGCCTGCCGCCCGGGCACGCACTGGTGATGGCGGAGAGCGCTGTCGCGTCCGACCACCCGTTGGTCGAGCGGCTGCGACGACGAGAGGCGCTGATCGAGATGGGGGAGGTCGAAAGCTCCCGGCGTGGCGGTTGGAGCGGTCTCGACGCCCTGGCCGAGCAGCTCGCCTCGCAGACCGGTGTCGAGATCGCCGCCGACGCTCTCGCCGAGCTGGGACGCCGCACACTGCAGCAAGGGGAGGGTGGCCGGTCACCGCGTGCCGAGGTCGACTCGTCGGCCCGTTTCGCGGCCGAATACCGGAAGGTCGCCTCGCTGGTCGGTGAGGGGAGGATCGAGCTCGAACACGTGCGCGACCAGGTCGAGGACCGGGGACAGGAGGATATCTTCAAGATCCTCGATGCCATCGGCGAGGGCCACGCGGCCGAAGCGCTGCGTCGCGTCGATCGGTACCTGGCAGCGAGCCCGGACGAGCGCTCGGCTCAGTTCATGCTGTTCGGCATGGTGGCGTCGTTCTGCCGAGAGCTCACCGCCTGTGCGAGCGCCATCGAGATCACCGGCGTGGCGACGGGTGTGACCCATTACGGTCGCTTCAAGTCGTCGCTCGCACCTCGCCTGCAGGGCGACCTCGACGGCTCGAAGAGCCCCCTCGCGGGCGTCCACCCCTTCAAGCTCCATCGTGTCTATCTGGCCGCCTCGCGCCTGCCGAAGGAGCTTCTCCGCGAGCTTCCCTGGCGACTGCTCGAGACCGAGCTGCGCATGAAGGGAGAGAGTCGCGACAGCCGCAGCGCCCTCGACTTCCTGGTGATGCGCCTCGCCACGGCCTGAACGGTCGACGGCGAATCGGCCGGCCGTACGGACCGGTTCGCCGGGGCGAGCGGAGATACAATCCGCGCCGTGCCCGAACTGCCCGAAGTCGAGGTCCTGAGACGCTCGCTGGCTCCCCGCCTGGAGGGGCGTCGCGTAGAGGGTGTCGAGGTGCGCGAGTCGCGGCTGCGAGAGCCTGTCTCTCGGCGGGCGCTCGACCGCCTGTGTGGGAGCGAGTTCGCCGCCTTGCGGCGGCGGGCGAAGTACCTCCTCGCCGACCTGACAGGCGGGCGGACGCTGGTGGTCCATCTGGGCATGAGCGGCCGCTTGTCACTGCTTCCCGGCGAGCGACAACGAGGAGCTCACGAGCACGTCGTGCTGGCTCTCTCCGGCGACGAGGAGCTAGTGTTCCGGGATCCGCGTCGATTCGGTCTGATCGTCGTGCTGCCGACGGACGAGCTCACAACGGATCGGCGCTTCGTCCACCTCGGCCTCGAGCCGCTCGACGAGACGTTCGACGGAGACCGTCTGGCGGCGCTCGCTCGGGGTCGTCGCGGCCCGGTCAAGAACTTCCTGATGAACGGTCGCCTGGTGGTCGGAGTGGGCAACATCTACGCCAGTGAGGCGCTCTTCCGGGCCGGCATCCATCCGCGCCGGTCGGTGGCGCGAATCGCGCCACGCCGCTGGCGTCGACTGGCCGCCGCGGTACAGTCCGTGCTGGCGGGAGCGATCGAGCAGGGAGGGACGACGCTGAACGATTTCGAGGACGCCGTCGGGCAGGCCGGCTATTTCCAGGTCTCACTGGAGGTCTACGGCCGCCGGGGCGAGCCGTGCAAGCGTTGCGGTCGGCCGGTACGCCGGCTGGTGCAGGCGGGACGGAGCACCTTCTACTGCCCGGGCTGTCAGAGGTGAGCTCGATGCACCTCGAAGCCGTTCTCCTCGACATGGGCGGAGTGTTGCTCGACATGCGCGCGTCGAACGGTGTTCCGCCGGGCCGCTTCGATTTCCGGGGTCGTCAGGCGCTGCTGGGAGCTCTCGACGGCTCGGAGATCGGGTCCGACGATCTCGAGCGCCTCGTCTTCGCGCCTTGGCGACGCGAGTACCGAGAGCGCTATCGGCGCGGGCGGGAAGCTTCGTGGACACCGCATCTCGACCGACTGCGCGCCGCGATCGACGAGAGGCGCTCCGATCTCGAGCTGCTCGAGATCTGGTTCGCACCGTTCGGCGAATCGCTCCGACCGGTCGCCGGAGCACCCGAGGCGGTCGAGGAGCTGGCCGCCCGCGGCCTACGTCTCGGTCTGGTCTCGAACGTGCCGCTGCCGGGCGCCCTGTATCGGAGGGTGCTCGAGCGGTTCGGCATGGCGAAGTCGATCGAGGTCTTCGAGTTCAGTTACGACAGCGGCCACCGCAAGCCGTCGCCGTACATGCTGCGATCGGCTCTCGAGGTGCTCGCCACCTCGATCGATCACGCCGTGATGGTGGGAGATCGTCGCGACAGCGACGTGGTGGCCGGCCGAACCGCCGGCACCGCCACGGTCTGGATTCGCAGCGATCGCGATCGTGGTCCGGAACCGGACTGGGCGATCGACTCGATCGCCCAACTGCCGGCATTGCTCGAGCGTTCGGCGTGAGCGAGCCCTTTTTTTCGGTCGTCGTGCCGGTCTTCGATGCCGGCCGCCCGCTCGAGCGCTGTCTCGAGGCTCTGGAGAGAAGCTCGTTCGACTCCTACGAACTCATCGTGGTCGACGACGGCTCGAGCGACGACTCGGCGGCGATCGCGGCGCGAGCCGGCGCCACGGTGCTGCAGACGGGTGGTCGGCGCGGGCCGGGGCGAGCGCGCAACCTGGGGGCCGAAGTGGCCGAGGGACGCTATCTTCTCTTCCTGGACGCCGACTGCGAAGTCGAGCGAGCGACCCTCGAGCGGTTGGCCGACGCCCTGAGGTCGGACCCCGATCTGGCCGCCGCCTTCGGAAGCTACGACGATCAGCCGGCCTCGTCGACGTTCCTGTCGCAGTACAAGAACCTGCAGCACCACTGGGTGCACCAGAGCGGGCGCCAGGAGGCGTCGACCTTCTGGTCCGGCTGCGGTGCGGTGAAACGGCGGGTCTTTCTCGACCTGGGTGGTTTCGACACCCGGCGATACCGGCGGCCGAGCATCGAGGACATCGAGTTGGGGTATCGGCTGCGTGCCCAGGGTCACCGCATTCGGTTGGTCAAGGACGTACGGGTCAAACACCACAAGAGGTGGGGTCTCGCGGCTCTTCTGAAGACCGATATCTTCGACCGTGCGGTGCCCTGGACCCAGCTCATGCTCGAGCGGGGCGAGATGGTCGACGACCTGAACGTCGGGACCTCCAGCCGGTTGAGCGGTATAGCGGCCTGGGGAGTGATCCTTGCGCTGGCGGCGTCGTTTTTCGACCGCCGCTTCTTGGCGGTGGCCGTTCTCTTCGTCGGCGTGCTCCTGGTAGCGAATCGGAGCTTCTACGGTTTTCTGCTTCGCGAGCGTGGTCCCTGGTTCACACTGCGCGCCATCCCGATCCACTGGCTCTACTATCTCTACTCGGTGGCCGCTTTCGCCTTCGCTGCCGTAGGGCATCTGGTGCGGCGGCGCTCGACCTGATCCGCGGTACGGGAACCGGCCGTCGGTCGCCCGCCCGCGCGTCGCGGACGCCGATGATAGTCTTCCGATCGCCGCGAAGCCTGCGGTCGATCCACCGTGACTCGAACCCTCATCATCGGTGCCGGTCCGGCAGGGCTGACCACCGCCTACGAGCTCACCGAGCACGATCTGCCGGCGATCGTGCTCGAGAAGGACGAGACCGTGGGCGGTATCGCTCGCACCGAGTCGTACAAGGGCTACCATTTCGACATCGGCGGACATCGCTTCTTCACCAAGGTGCCGGTTATCCAACGCGTCTGGGAGGAGATCCTCGACGAGGAGTTCCTGGTTCGACCGCGTCTGTCCCGCATCTTCTACGACGGGAAGTTCTTCGACTACCCGCTGAAGCCGTTCAACGCCTTGGCGGGTCTCGGAATGATCGAGTCGATTCGCATCGGCTCGAGCTATCTCAAGGCTCAGGTCTTTCCGAGTCGTCCGGAAGAGAACTTCGAGCAGTGGGTGGTCAATCGCTTCGGCAGGCGACTCTACGAGATCTTCTTCAAGACCTACACCGAGAAGGTTTGGGGCATGTCGTGCACGGAGATCCGCGCCGACTGGGCGGCGCAGCGGATCAAGAACCTCGATCTGAAGAAGGCGGTGCGACATGCTCTGTTCGGCTCGTCGGGCGGAGACGGCACGATCACCACCCTGATCGACAGCTTCTACTATCCGAGGCTCGGACCCGGGATGATGTGGGAGCGTTGCCGGAGTCTCCTGGCCGAGCGCGGCGTCGAGACGCTGCTCGACTCCGAGGCCTCGGCGCTGGAGCTGCGGGACGGGCGCATTCGGAGCGTCACCGTGGCGAGCTCGTCGGGTGAGCGCCGTACGATCGAAGCCGACGAGTTCGTCTCCAGCATGCCGCTCCGGGCGCTGGTGGGCTCGATCCGGCCGCAGGCTCCGACCGCAGTCCTGGAGGCGGCCTCCCGTCTGCGCTATCGAGATTTTCTGACCGTCGTGCTCATCGTCGATCGAGCCGAGCTGTTTCCGGACAACTGGATCTACATCCACTCGCCGGACGTGATCGTGGGCCGCGTGCAGAATTTCAAGAACTGGAGTCCCGACATGGTGCCGGATCCGCACCGCACCTCGCTCGGCCTGGAGTACTTCGTGCAGGAGGACGACGAGCTGTGGAGCATGGCGGACAGCGACCTGATCGATCTCGGACGCGAAGAGATGGCCCGGCTCGGCCTGGTGCGCGCCGAGGAGGTCGTCGACGGATGCGTGCTGCGAATGCCGAAGGCCTACCCGGTCTACGACCAGGAGTACAAGAACGCTCTGGCGGTGATCCGGGACTATCTGGAGACGATTCCGAACCTGCAGACGGTCGGACGCAACGGACTGCATCGTTACAACAACCAGGACCACTCGATGCTCACCGGAATCTACGCGGCGCGGAACATCGCCGGGCAGAGCTACGATCTGTGGAGCGTCAACGTGGAGCAGGAGTACCACGAGGAGATCGTCGACGAGGACGGAGGCGGCGAGACGGAGGCCACGGCCGGGTCCGGGGCGAGCGGCGAGCGTCTGGTGCCGCGTCGGATCGACGAGCCGACGCTCGAGGAGTTGGTCGAGTCGGTCTTCGCGCGGTACGATCGGGTCGCCTTGGGGGTGGCGATCGGCAGCGTCACGGCGCTGACCATCTTCGCCGCCACGGCGGTGCTGCTGCTGCGCGGCGGCGAGCCGCTCGGCCCGACTCTTTCGCTCCTGGGCAACTATCTGTTCGGCTTCCAGGTGAGTTGGCGAGGGGCCCTGTTGGGCGCCTTCGAGGGCGGCCTGATCGGCTTCGGAGTCGGATTCGTGATGGCCGGCCTGATCAATCTCCTGGTAGGGTCTTTCGAAACTTCGATCCGGCGACAGCTGCAGTTGAGCCAGGTACTCGATCCGTCGCACCCGACGGAAGGCTAGATCCGTGCCGAAGAGAATCGACGACGAAGAAGAGATCGTCATCCGTTCGATCGCCCGCCTGCGGGCGGGCATCATGGCGATCGTCTTCGGCGTGCTGGCGGGGACGGGGCTCGCTATCGCGACGGTCTGGTTGCTGATTCGAGGCGGTCCGAACATGGGACAGCACCTCGAGCTGCTGGGCAACTACTTCCTCGGGTACTCGGTCACCTGGTGGGGCGCCGTGATCGGGTTCGTCTGGGCCGCTACGGTCGGTGGCCTGCTCGGCTGGCTCACCGCCTGGATCTACAACTGGGTGGCGGGTCGGCGCATCAGCCGCTCACAC
>JAWVZD010000048.1:0-8189 GCA_033722395.1 Thermoanaerobaculia bacterium
CCGGCGTCCATGGCGCCTTCCGCCGCACCCGCTCCGACGATGGTGTGGAGCTCGTCGATGAACAGAATGATGGCTCCTTCGCTGTCGGCGATCTCCTTCAGCACGGCCTTGAGCCGCTCCTCGAACTCGCCGCGATATTTTGCGCCCGCCACCAGGCTGCCGAGGTCCAACGCGATGATCCGCTTCTCCCGCAGACCGTCCGGGACGTCGCCCTTGATGATCCGCTGCGCCAGACCTTCGACGATGGCCGTCTTGCCGACCCCGGCTTCACCGATCAGGACCGGGTTGTTCTTCGTCCGCCGCGAGAGCACCTGGATGATCCGCTCCACCTCGCTGTCGCGCCCGATCAGCGGATCGAAGGCGCCCTGGACGGCGAGGCCGGTGAGGTCACGCCCGTACTCGGTGAGGAACGGCAGCTCCTTCTTCTGTTGGCTGGCCTCGCGCTCCTTGACGATCGACAACACCTCCTCGCGCACCGTGTAGACGTCGAAACCGTGTTGGGTCAGCACCCGAGTGGCGAAGCAGTCCTCGACCCGCAGGAGGCCGATGAGCAGGTGCTCCGAGCCGACCGACGAGTGCAGCATGCTCTCCGCCTCGTGCGAGGCGTAGGCGAGGATCTTCTTCGACTCCTCTGACAGCGGCAGTTCGGCGGTCGAGGAGATCCGCTCGACGAACACCCGTTCGCCCTCGATCTCGCGCCGCACCTCCCCGGGCTTGACCTCCAGGCGCCGGAAGAGCTCGCTGACCGTTTCCTCTCCCTCGCGCAGGATGCCGAGCAAGATGTGTTCGGATTCGATGACGCGGCTGCCCAGCTTGGAGGCCTCGTAGCGGGCGAAGAAGAGCGCTCGCCGGGCCTTCTCGTTGTATTTCTCGAACATTCCGCCGTTACCTTGCACGACTCGCTCGGTAGAAGCAAATCACGCGCCAGCTATTGTAGCCCGAATCGTACCGCCAGCCGCGTCGCATCGGCCGAGGGAGGCTCTTCGGGTGCCGCTTTGGCCGATCCTGCCCCATCACTCAGCTCGGTTCGATGCCGTCGGCCGGTTCGAGTCTGCCGTGGTCGAGACGGAGAACGCGCTCGCAGGCGGCGGCGATCGCCATGTTGTGCGTCGCCACCAGCGCGGTGGTGCCGTGGCGCCGTCTCAAGTCGAGTAGCAGACCGAACATCCGCTCGCCACTCGCCGGATCCAGATTTCCCGTCGGCTCGTCGGCCAACAGCAGCGGAGGCTCGAGGCAGAGGGCGCGGCACAGCGCGACCCTCTGTCGCTCGCCGCCCGACAGCTCGTTGGGGTAGTGGTCGGAGCGCGCCTCCAGTCCGGCCTCGGCCAGCAGCGCCGCGGCCCGGCGATTCGCCCGCGCCCGGTCCCAGCCAGCGATCCGTCCCGGCATCATGACGTTCTCGACCGCCGTGAAGTCGGGCAGCAACTCGTGGAACTGAAAGACGAAGCCGAGGTAGCGGCGGCGGAAATCGGCCAACGCGTCGGCCGGCAGCCGCCCGACGTCGGTTCCGTCGATCGCGATCTCGCCGCCGTCCGGACGGTCGAGCGCACCGAGCAGATGCAACAGGGTCGACTTGCCCGATCCGGACGGGCCGACGACAGCGACGATCTCACCCGGCCCGACGTCGAGGTCGAGACCCCGCAGCACCTCGACGCGGGCCTCGCCGTCGCGATACGCCTTGTCGAGGCCGCGGGCACGGACGGCGACGCTCACGAGCGCAGGGCCTCCACCGGCGCCAGGGCGGTCGCCTTCGAGGCACCGATCCAGCTGCAGATCAGCGCCGTTGCGAGGGTGAGGATCACGACCCAGACGAGATCGAGCGGCTCGGTGACGAACGGCACGTGGTCGAGTAGGTAGGAGCCGCCAGGAAGCTGCACGGCGCGGAACCTGTCGAGCAGGATCGCGGCGACCACCCCCAGCAGGCCGCCGATCACGAGACCGAGGCTGGCGAGGATCCCTCCCAGGAGGAGGAAGACGCGACGCAGCCGCGGCCCGCGCGCACCCATCGTCCCCAGGATACCGATCTCGCGGCGCCGGTTCGCGACGATCAGGGAGAGGTCGGAGACCAGCGCCAGCGACCCGACCAGCACGACCAGAAAGACCGCCACGAACATGAGTCGCTTCTCGAGCCGTAGCGCCAGCAGCAGGGGTGCATTGAGCTCGCGCCAGGTCACCACCCGTGCCTCCCCTCCGAGCTCCCGCTCGAGCCGCTCGCCGAGCGCGACCGCACCGTCGAGAGAGCCGGTCGAGACGACGAGTCGCAGGGAGCCTTCGCCGAGCAGATCACGGCCCAGATCGAGGGGAACGGCCACCAGCTCGCCTTCGCGCAGCACGGGGTGCTCGAAGGTCCCGGCCAGTCGTGTTCGCCGCATCCGGGGCACGGGTCCGAGCGGGGAGAGGGTCGGCCGCGTCGAGGCGATCTGCAGCAGATCTCCTGCTTCGAGACCGTAGTACCGGGCCAGCCGATCGCTCAGATAGGTGCCGCTCGCCCGACTCGCGGTCGCCGGCAGGCTCGCCGGCAGCGCGCCCTCGTAGCCGTGGATCTCGACCGCCCGACCGCCGCCGGCCCGTACGATCCATCCGGCGCCGCGCACCTGCCGGTGCACCGCGACGCCGTCGCCGGCGAGCCGCCGCACGCGCTCTTCGAGGCCGGCGGTAGCCGCCGGGTCGACCGGGTGAACCTCGACCTCGCTCGTCCGTCGCAGCACCTCGTCACGGAGAGCCTGCTGGAGGCCGTTGAGGGCCGCCAGCGCCAGCACCAGGGCGGCGACTCCCAGCGCGATGCCACCGCAGGCGACCGCCGACAGAAAGCTCACGTAGGCGTCCTTGCGGCCGCTACGCAGGTAGCGCAGAGCCAACCCCGCCGTCCACGGTAGCTCGAACCGTCGTGGTCGCCGCGGCTCGTCTAGGACCGACACGCTCTCCGATCCCCCTGCCGATCCGTCAGGCGTCCGGCCGCAGCTGCGGGAAGAGGATCACGTCGCGGATCGAGGTCGCGCCGGTGAGCAGCATGGTCAGCCGATCGATGCCGAGACCGAAACCGCCGGCCGGGGGCATGCCGTATTCCATCGCGCGGATGTAGTCCTCGTCGAAGCGGTGCGCCTCCTCGTCTCCTTCGGCGCGGGCCTCGAGCTGGGAACGGAATCGCTCCGCCTGGGTATCCGGATCGTTGAGCTCGGAGAAGGCGTTGACCAGCTCCATGCCGCCGGCGTAGAGCTCGAACCGCTCGACGAAGCGCGGATCCTCCGGACTCTGCTTCGAGAGCGGCGAGACGGCGGCCGGATACTCGTAGATGAGCGTCGGTGCGATCAGCCGGGACTCGACGAGCTGCTCGAACAGCTCCGCCAACAGGTAACCGTAGCGTCGCTCGCTCCCGTCCGCGCCCTGCCGGCCGATCTCCTCCGGCGGCTCGATGCTTCGCTGCCGGAAGATCTCCTCCAAACCCTCGACCGTGTCGACCGCCTGCACATCGCAGTCCCCCAGCTCGACCAGGGCCTGGCGCATGCTGTAGCGCGCGAACGGCCGCGCGAACGACAGCCGCTCACCCTTCCACTCCACCTCGACTCGGTCCAGAACCCGCTCGACCACCGTCTCGAGCATCTCCTCGGTGACGTCCATCAGATGGCGATAGTCGACGTAGGCCCAGTAGAACTCCAGCATGGTGAACTCCGGGTTGTGCTGCACCGAGATCCCCTCGTTGCGGAAGTTGCGATTGATCTCGAAGACGCGGTGCAGACCACCCACCAGCAGGCGCTTGAGGTATAGCTCGGGCGCGATGCGCAGATAGAGCTCCATGTCGAGGGCGTTGTGATGCGTCACGAACGGTCGCGCCGCCGCGCCGCCGGCGATCGGTTGGAGCATCGGCGTCTCCACCTCGAGGAAGTCCCGCTCGACCAGGTACCGGCGCAGCTCGGCGACGAGGCGCGAGCGGATCTCGAAGGTCTTCCGGCTCTCCTCGTTCACCGCCAGATCGACGTAGCGCTGCCGGTAGCGCAGCTCGCGCTCGGTCAGGCCGTGCCACTTTTCGGGCCACGGACGCAGCGCCTTGACCAGCAGGACGATCTCTCCGGCGCGGAGCGTCAGCTCCCCCGTCCGAGTCCGCATCAGCAGGCCACGGACTCCCAGGTAGTCGCCCAGATCGAGGTGCTCCATCACCGTGGCCGAGCGTCCGTCGAGGTCCTTCTGGCGGACCATCACCTGAAGCGTGTCGGTCCCATCGGTGAGGTCTAGAAAGGTCGTCTTGCCGTGACTACGCACCGCCCGTACCCGTCCCGGCACGGCCAGCTCGATCTCCTCCTCGACGAGCTCCGCCTCACCGGCCTCGCGCCAACGTCGCTTGACGTCAGCCGGCTCCAGGTCGAACTCGAAGCGGTGCGGGTAGGGATCGATGCCGGCCTCGACGAGGGCGGCGCGCTTGCGGCGGCGGTTCTCGATCTGCTGCTCGAGCTCTGACACGACATCTCCCGGGCGGTACCGAGTGCGAACGATACCGGATTGCCCGCTTCACCTCCACCGCACGACGACCGTCCGCCACTCACGTCTCGTGCCCTGCTACGATCGGCGCCCATGGAACACACCGTCGAGGCCCTCGAGGAATCGAAGCGCCGCTGGAACGGTTGGGGCTGGCCGGCGCCGGCGGCAATCTTCGTCTCCGGCTCCGGGCTGGCAGTCGATCTGCTCCCCGACCTGGCCGGCGAGGCCCGTCCCCTCGCCGACCTGCTCCCCTTCCCGACCGAATCGGTGGTCGGCCACCCGCTCACGGTACAGATCCTCGCTGCCGATTCGGCCCGCCCGATCCTCTACCAGCGCGGCCGGCTGCACTCCTACCAAGGCCACGACGCTGCGGAGACCGTCTTCACCGTCCGGCTCGCCGCTCTCCTCGGGGCCGAGATTCTCATGCAGACCAACGCCGCCGGCAGCCTCGACCGCGCTCTCGAGCCCGGGCGTTTGGTTGCCCTTGCCGATCATCTCAACCTGATCGGCCGCAACCCCCAGCGGGGCTCCCCCCCAGCCGACTGGGGACCCCGCGTTACGGGCATGAGCGAGGCGTACGACCGGACGCTCAGACGGCAACTGTTGGGGATCGCCGGCGAACACGACATCGAGATGGTGGAAGGCGTCTACGCGGCGGTCGCCGGCCCGAGCTACGAGACGCCGGCCGAGGTCCGCATGCTGCGACGCCTCGGAGCCGACCTGGTCGGGATGTCGACTGTCCTCGAAGTCATCGCGGCTCGGCACATGGGGCTGCGCTGTGCGGCGATCTCCTCGGTGAGCAACTATGCCGCCGGGATCTCCGACGAGCCTCTCGATCACGACGAGGTTCTGGAAACCGGACAGCGCACGGCCGATCGCCTGCGAGTGGTGCTCGAGACCCTGGCCCGCCGGCTGATCGCCGCAGCGGGCTGAGTCGAGGCGACCCGCCGAACGTTCAGACGGCGCCGCGAACCTCGAGCCAGAGCTCGGCGTACTGTCGCATCAGCCGTACACGGAGGAAGCGAAGGGCAGCAGCCGAACGGTCGTCGGCGGCGGTCTCCGCCTCCGCGACCGCTTCCTCGAGCTCCTCGAGCAAGCTCTCGGCCAGCCGCAGCGCTTGGCGAGCGGCGTGGAGCGCTCGACCGTCCTCCCCCACCTCCAGTCCCTGGCGCAGCGTATCGAGGCGATGTCGGACGGCCGCGGCGGTGAAGATCAGCCGGTCGAGGACCACCTCCGACCCCTCTCGTTCGCGCAGTGCGAGAAACGCCTCGAGCTCGCGTTGCTCGAGATCGAACGGCAGGCCCGGATCGCGCAAGGCATCCTCCACCTCCTCCGGCGAGCTGATCGTCTGGACGACGCTCTCGAGGCTCTGGAAGAGCTGACCGACGAGATCCCATCGCAGGTCGCTCTCGGAGGCGTGCCGGACGGCCGCGGTCGGCGTCGGTGACCGGGCCTCGGCCACCTCGGCCGGAGCTCCGCTCGAGCGGTCGGCCTCCTCCTCGGTCCGCACCGCAGGAGGATCGGCGGACGGCCTGGGGGTGGAATCGGGGGTCGGTTCGGCCTCGACGGGTGCGTCGAGCGCCGGCTCCTCGCCGGTGGCTGCGGCCTCCTCGTGAGGGAGTAGCGCGGTGATCTGCGGCTGGAGGTTCCGCAGCTCGCGGCGCAGCCGGTGCAGGGTGTCGAGGCGGACGTCGCCCCACCGGCGTCCCTCCTCGTAGACCTCCATGTCCCGCCGGAGGCTCTCGATCTCCAGGCTGAGCGCCTCGGGGAGTCCGCGCTCCGCCTCGAGCTCGCGGACCCGGGCGAAGTCAGCGACGATCCGCCACTCTTCGGCGGCATGCAAGCGACTGACCGTGAGGCTCAGGGCGGCGTTGGTGCGCAGCACCTCCTCCGCCACCGAGGGTTCCACCAGACGTCGGCCGAGACCGTGCTTGAGCCGACGGTAGCGCGGGATGATGCGGCTCTCCTCGAGCGCATCGAGACTCTCGACCTCGTCGAGCTCGCCACGAACGGCCTGGATCTGGCGCCGCAGGGCCGACAAGACGCTGCGCGGCGGCGGTGCCGTACCGCTGCTGCCGAGCGTTTGGAGCGAGGCCCGCAAGCGGACGAGATCGCGCTCCAGCATCGGCCCCGAGATCTCCTCGCCCAGGCGGCTCAGCAGGAAGTCGACCTTGTCGACGATCTGCGGATCCCACGACTCGTCGCGATGCGCTCCGACGTAGAAGCGGAGCAGACCGAGCAGCACCTCCTCGTCCAGACGGCGCACCCGGGTGAGGAAGCGGCGCAGATCGGAGGCACTGATTCTGCTATCCTGCGCCAGCAATTCCGCTGCGCTCTGCCGCAGGTCGTGTTCGATTTCGTCGAGGGTCGTGGCGACCCCCTCTCGGTCGTCCTCGCCCAGGCGGTCCTGGACGGAGCGCAAGCGCGCGTGGATCTCTTCTAGGCGTGACGCCGGCAGCTGACTCGCGTCGACCGAGTCTCCGCGCTCGAGACGATGACGAAAGCGTTCGTAGGTCCAGCAGGCCGTCAGCTCCTGATAGAGACGCTGGTGCCTTGCCTGTCGTCTCGATGTCATGGCCGGAAGCTCGAATCGATAGGGTATTCTACGGTATGAACCCCGTCCCGAAAGGTGAACCGACTCCGAAGGTCCTCATCTCGGCCGCCGACGTCGAGCGGCGCGTCGCCGAGATGGCGCAGGAGATCAAACGAGATTACGCCGATTCCGAGCGTCTCGTCTGTATCGGCGTTCTCAAAGGCTCGGTCTTCTTTCTCGTCGATCTTGTCAAGCGGGTCGATCTGCCGTTGGCGATCGATTTCTTTCAGACCTCGAGCTACGGATCTGGGACCGAACCGGGCGAGGTTCGCATCCGCAAGGACCTCGACCTGTCGATCCGCAATCGCGACGTCCTGCTGATCGAGGACATCGTCGACACGGGCTTCACGCTCCGAACCATCCTCGGTCTGCTGCGATTCCGGGGTGCGCGGAGCGTCAAGCTCTGCGCCCTACTCGACAAGGCGGCGGCCCGCCAGGTCGACATCGACATCGACTACCGCGGTTTCGAGATCGACGACGTCTTCGTGGTCGGCTACGGTCTCGACTTCGACGAGCGCTATCGCAACCTGCCCTACATCGGCGTCCTCCCTCCCGCCGAGGGAGCCTGAAGGGCGAGGTCCAGGACAGACTCCGAGGAGAACGATCATGCGACTCCACCACACCGACCGAGCCCCGGCCGCCATCGGTCCGTACTCTCAGGCGGTCGAGGTCGACGGTTTTCTCTACACTTCCGGCCAGGTACCGCTCGATCCGGCGACCGGCAAGATGATCGACGGTGACTTCGAGGCGCAGGCGCGTCAGGTCCTCGCCAACCTCCGCGCCGTCCTGGCAGCCGCCGGTTGCACCTTCGGGAACGTCGTCAAGGCCACCGTCTACGTCACCGATCTCGCCGACTTTCCGCTTCTGAACGAGCTCTACGCCGAAGCGATGGGCGAGCATCGACCGGCGCGCTCGACGGTCCAGGTTGCCGCCCTTCCGGCGGGTGCGCGGATCGAGATCGATCTGGTGGCGCGGATTCCGGACTGACTCGGCCCGGCAGTCGACGGCGGGCTCGAGCTCACGACCCTTCGTCGGCCTCGGCCCAGCGCTCGGCGAGCTCCGCCAGCTTCGACGAGCGCCCCTCGCCCCCGACCATCTCTCCGATCGCACGCTCGATCTCGTC
>JAWVZD010000049.1:0-8168 GCA_033722395.1 Thermoanaerobaculia bacterium
ACCCGCAGAGACGCCGTTCACGCTCGACGATCTGGTCGACGACGCGGTCGTCGTCCTCGATCATCTGGGGATCGAGCGGGCCGTCTGGGCCGGATTGTCGATCGGCGGCATGATCGCTCTCAGGGCCGCCTTGACCGCACCGGATCGAGTCGACGCGCTGATCGTGGCCGACAGCTCCGCCGAGCGGGATCCGCTCCTCCAGCGTGCGAAGCATCGCCTGCTGGGAACGGTGGCGCGGCTCGTCGGTCTTCGGCCGGTGCTCGGTCCGATCACGCGCATCATGTTCGGGGCCTCGACGCGACGCGACAACCCGTCCCTGGTGGCCGAATGGCGTGAGCGCTTCGCCTCCGTCCACCTGCCTTCGATCCTGCTGGGACTCGACTGCCTGAACGGCCGCACGGCGGTGCTCGATCGGCTCGACACCGTACGCCGCCCGACGCTGGTCCTGGTGGGGCAGGAGGACGTCGCCCAGCCGCCACGCCGCTCTCGTGCGATCGCCGCGGCGATCCCCGGGGCCGACCTCGTCACGGTGCCGAAAGCCGGCCACCTGTCGGCTCTAGAGCAGCCCGAGACGGTGACCGAGGCGATGCTCGACTTTCTGTACCGAGCGGTGCCGCCCGGAGGCGCGCCGTGACGGAGCCGAGAGGGGACGGCTCACTGGAGATCCTCATGGTGCGTCACGCGCACGCCGAGTGGGTGCCCGACGAGAGGCGGCCGCTGTCGCCGCGCGGCCGGCGGCAGGCGACAGCCGTAGCTAAGCTGCTCGCGCCGCGCCGCCCGGAGGTCGTCTACTCGAGCCCCTACCCGCGCTCGGTGCAGACGGTCGAGCCGTTGGCCGAGGCGCTCGAGGTGCCGATCGAGCTGGTCGAGGGTTTGAGAGAGCGTACCCTGGCCGCCGGTCCGGTCGCGGACTTCGAAGCCGCCATGCGGCAGAGTTGGGACGACTTCGCCTGCTGCTTTCCCGGCGGCGAGACCAGCACCGCGGCACAGGAGCGCGTCTGGTCGGCCTTCCAGACCCTCCTCGACCGGCACGATCGCGGCGTGATCGCCGTCGGAACGCACGGCAACATCCTCGCTCTGCTGCTGAATCGGATCGATCCGGCGCACGACTACGAGTTCTGGTGCTCGCTGAGCTGGCCGGACGTCTATGCGCTCAGCGTCGAAGACGGACGGGTGCGGGAGATCGAGCGGCTGTGGGACACCACGGCGATGGCCGAGATCGGCCGGG
The DNA here is from genome assembly GCA_033722395.1 of Thermoanaerobaculia bacterium. Classification (GTDB taxonomy): domain Bacteria; phylum Acidobacteriota; class Thermoanaerobaculia; order Multivoradales; family JAHEKO01; genus JAWVZD01. Next base: position 1,229 of record JAWVZD010000049.1, read on the forward strand.
GAGAGGACGAATGAAGATCACCGTCATCGAGGTGCCGTACGACTCGGGCCACTACGCTCGCCGTATGGGCCGCGGTCCGTTCCATCTGGCGCAGGCCGGGCTGGAGAAGCTGCTCGAGAGCTCGGGGCACGCCGTGCGCCGGCTCGAGGTCCGCCTCGACGAGGGGTTCCGGCTGGAGATCGGCAGTGCGCTCGAGACCCAGCGGCTGGTCTCCCAGTGCGTCGGTGCCGAGATCGCCGAGGGCCGGCTGCCGCTCGTCCTGTCGGGAAACTGTGCCACCGCGGTAGGGAGTGTAGCCGGAGCCGGCGTCGGCCGCACCGCGGTGGTCTGGCTCGATGCGCACGGTGATTTCAACACCCCCGAAACGACGCCGTCGGGCTTCTTCGACGGCATGGCGCTGGCGATGCTGGTGGGCGACTGCTTTACCGCCATGGCGCGGACCGTGCCGGAGTTCGAGCCGGTGCCGGCGGAGCAAGTGATCACGATCGGCATGCGCGACCTCGATGCAGCCGAAGCGGAACGGTTCGAGCGCTCGGCGATCGCGTCGGTGGGCGTCGAGGCGATCCGTCGGGAAGGCGTCGAGGCGGCTCTCGGCCGGGCCCTCGACGCGCTGCCACCGGCGATCGACGGCGCCTATCTGCACCTCGACCTCGATGTCCTCGATCCGTCGGTGGCGCGGATCAACCCCTTCCAGGCACCGGGCGGGCTCGAGCTCGAGGAGGTCGAGGCAGTGGTGCGCACGGTGGCGGCTCGGCTGCCGCTCCGGGTGGCGGCGCTCACCGCCTACGATCCCGAGGTCGACGAGGACGGCCGCGGCGGCGAAGCGGCACTCCGCCTGGCGACCGTCCTGGCCGAGGAGGCGGCCGGCCGAGCGTGAGCACCGGCGGCACCAGACGCTTCGATCGGCTGGCGCCGAACCTCGTGGCGGTCGCCGCCATCTCGCTCGCCAAGGTGGCGCTCGCCGCCGAGCCGGTGCAGGTGGAGAACGACGATCACCGCGTCGAGATCGTCCGCGCCGAGCGCCACGACGAACTGATGGACGGCCTGCTACGTCCCGAGGACCCGGCCGAGGCCTTCCTGCTGGTCTTCCTGCGGACCGACGATCCCTGTCTCGACCCTGAGCGAATCGACGGCTGCTTCGACGACGAGGTCGAAGCCGACGAGCGTCTCGCCTGGGCGTGCGGGTCGGTGGTGCTCGAGGACGGCCAGGAGCGGCTCGCCGACGGCGGCGGCATCCTCGACGGCGAGCTCGCCTGCAGCTATGTCGTGCCGCGGCGCTCGAAGCGCCTGCGATTGATGCTGCGCGGCTATCCGGAGATCGAGCTCGAGCCGGCGTTGTCGGCCGCCGAATGAGTCAGGATCCAGCGGTCTCGAGCCCGAAGAAGTAGAAGGCGCACAGCGCCAGAGCGTGGGTGATCTCGCCATCGCGCGCCATGCGCGGGATCTCGGTCAACGGCACCTCGACTACCTCGAGCTCCTCGCGGCCGTCGCCTTGCGGCTCGTCGTGGATCTGCTCGAGATCGCGCGCCAACCAGTAGCTCATCCGATTGTCGAACAACGCCGGATTGGGATGCACCTGGCCGAGGCGCTCGAGGCTCGCGGCGCGGTAACCGGTCTCCTCTTCGAGCTCGCGGCGCGCCGTCTCGCGGTGACTCTCGCCGCTCTCGACCAGGCCGCCGGGCACCTCGAGCGAGATCTGGCGGATGCCGTAGCGCCACTGCCGCACCAGGAGAACCGTGTCGTCGTCGGTGAGCGGCACGACGTTCACCCAGTCGGCCGATCGGAAGACCAGCGCCTGGCGCTCCTCGTCACCGCTCTCGAGGTACTGCCGCTCGACGTCGAGGAGCTGGTGCGAGACGATGGTCTCGATGCGGGACGGTTTCCATTCGCGCATGGGGCCTCCTGGGCGAGTCGCGGCGTGCCGAACGGCGCGCCGTGGCGGTCGGAGTATGTCAGGCGGAGCGCCGTCGGTTCGCGGCGCGGGTTGCCGCATTCGGGCGGGCTGCCGGCCGCCGCATCTGCCGCTCGAGCCAGCGCTCGTAGGGGAAGAAGTCGACCTGGATGGTGTGGCGAGGGGAGTCGACGTAGCGCTCGGCGAGCTCCCGGCGGTCCGCCTCGATCCAGCGCCACATCGAGTCGGTATCGGGCAGGCGGGTAGCTCCGGTCAGGAGTCGAGCGACCCATCTCGCCTGCAGCTCGGCGAGCGGCATGATCGCCCCCAACGGCTGGATCAGGCCGATGAAGTAGAGACCCGGATGCTCGGGGTGAACGACGCGGCCGTAGAGAGGCACTCTGTTCTCTTCGGCGGCGAGGATCTCGCGATCGAGGAAGGGGAAGCGGATGCGGTAGCCGGTGGCGCACACGAAGGTGTCGATCCGCTCGCGGGTGCCGTCGGCGAAGACGATCTCGCTGCCGTCGAGGCGCTCGACGGCCGGCTTCGGGATCACCTCACCTTCGGCGACCAGAGGCAGCAGGTGGCTCGACAGGGTGGGATGCTCGGTCAGGAGCGGCGTCGGTGGCTTCGGCAGACCGTAGCGCTCCTGGCGACCGCGCCCGACGAGAAGCAGCAACGAGTAGAAGGCGCGTTGCACCGCCAGCGGCAACCGCGAGGTGAGTGGGGAGGTCCACTTGTCGGTCGGTCGGCCTAGCAGACGACGCGGTACGACGTGCGCGCTGCGCCGGGAGGAGAGAAAGGTCTTCGCCGCCACCGGCGCCACGTCGCAGGCGATGTCGACCCCGGAGTTGCCGATACCCAGGACGAGCACGTTCTGTCCTTCGAGGCCGTCGGGCCGGCGGTAGTCGCGGGAGTGGAGCATGGTGCCGTCGAACCGCCCCGGGAGCTCGGGCAGGCGAGGGCTCCAGTGGTGGCCGTTCGCCACCAGCACGGCGCGGTAGATCTCCTCGCGCACGGTGCCGTCCTCGAGCGACTCGGTGCGGACCCGGTAGCCTGCCTCGGCGTCGCTCGGCTCCACCCGCACCACCCGGGTGCGGAAGGTAATGCGCTCGTCGAGCGCGAAGCGCTCGGCGTAGGCCTCGAAGTACTCGAGCACCTGGGAGTGGTGCAGGTAGTTGGGGTACTCCTCCGGCATCGGGAAGTCGGAAAAGGCCATGCGGTCCTTCGAGGTGTCGATTCGGAGCGAGTCGTAGGCGGCCGAGCGGCCGTTGTCGTTGCCGTAGCGCCAGTTGCCGCCGATGCCGGAGCCGATCTCGAAGCAGTCGAACGGGATGTCGTGCTCGGCCAGGGTCTTGGCGCTGGTCAGCCCGCAGGCGCCGGCGCCGATGATGCAGACGCGGTCGGACATGGACCGAGTCTAGTCGAGGCCGACCGGTCGAGCGGGGATAAGATGCCGGCGACCCATCGGCACCCCGATCGACGAAAGGACGCGTATGGAGATCCTCCGCACCCCCGACGAGCGCTTCCGCGATCTCGCCGGCTTCCCCTTCGAGCCGCACTACGCCGAGGTCGACGGTCTCAGGATCCACTACCTCGACGAGGGGGATCCCGACGCCGAAGCCGTCCTCATGCTTCACGGCGAGCCGACCTGGTGCTATCTCTACCGCAGGATGATCCCGCTGGTGACGGCGGCCGGCCTGCGGGTCGTCGCTCCCGATCTGGTCGGCTTCGGGCGCTCCGACAAGCCGGCCGACCGGGCGTACTACACCTACGTTCGGCACCTGGCCTGGATGCACGGTCTGCTCTTCGGTCATCTCGATCTCGACCGCATCACGCTGGTGGCGCAGGATTGGGGCGGGCTCGTCGGTCTGCGATTGGCGGCGGAGAATCCCGACCGCTTCGCCCGCATCGTCGCCGCCAACACGGCCCTTCCGACCGGGGACCGGGCGCCGGGAGAGGCGTTCTTCGCCTGGCGGGAGTACTCGCAGCAGGTGCCGGAGCTGGCGGTGGGCGAGATCGTCCAGAAGGGGACCGCGACCGAGCTGTCCGCCGAGGTGATGGCGGCTTACGACGCTCCGTTTCCCGACGAGAGTTACAAGGCGGGGGCGCGCCAGTTCCCCATGCTGGTGCCGATCTCACCGGACGATCCGGCGGCGGCGGCGAACCGCGCCGCCTGGCGGGTGCTCGAGCGGTGGGAAAAGCCGTTCCTGACCGCCTTCGCGGACGGCGATCCGATCTTCCGCGGCGTCGACGTCTTCCTGCAGCAGGCGATCCCGGGCGCCCGGGGACTGCCGCACACCACGATCGAGAACGCCGGTCACTTCCTCCAGGAGGATCGGGGGGAGCGACTGGCCGAGGTGGTCGTCGACTTCGTTCGCCGATCGGCGTCTGGAAAGGCGGCTTCGTGAGGTGGAGGAGTCGATGAGCCCGAGGGCCGGCGGCGACCGACGGAGATGAGCCGCCTCTCGGCTCTCGGCACCCCCGGCAAGGCGCGCAGCCTGGCGCTCCTGGCGCTGTCCCAGCTCTTGGCGATGTCGCTGTGGTTCTCGGCCTCGGCAGTGGTACCTCAGCTCGAGCGCCAATGGAGCCTCTCCGGCGGTGCGCAAGCGTGGCTCACCATGAGCGTGCAGATCGGTTTCGTCGTCGGCGCTCTGGTGAGCGCCTCGCTCGGCCTGGCGGACCGTCTGCCGACCTGGGGCCTGGTCACGGCGAGCACCCTGGTCGCCGCCGGCGCCAACGCCGCCATCCCGCTGCTCGACGTCGGCCTCGCACCGGCCCTGGCCTGCCGCTTCGCCACCGGTGCCGCCCTGGCCGGTGTCTACCCGCCTGGGATGCGTCTGGCGGCGAGCTGGACGGAGCGCGACCGTGGGCTGGGGATCGGCCTTCTGGTCGGCGCCCTCACCGTCGGCTCGGCGGTGCCGCATCTGCTGAACGCCCTGCCGGTCCTCGGCTACGCCGGGATGCCGCCCTGGCGCTCGGTTCTCCTCGGGGCTTCGGGAGCTGCGGTGGCCGGCGCCGTGGTGATGGCCCTCGGGGTCCGGGAGGGGCCGCATCTCACCCGCGGCGTGCGTTTCGAATGGCGCTTCGCCGGGCGTTCGCTGGTCGAGCGGGCGCCGCGGCTGGCGAACTTCGGCTATCTGGGCCACATGTGGGAGCTCTACGCCGTCTGGACTTGGGTGCCGATCTTCCTGCTGGAGGTCTATGCCGGTGCCGGATGGAGCCCGCGAGCGGCGCGGTTGGCGGGGTTCGGCACGGTGGCCGTCGGGGGACTCGGCTGTGTCGTGGCGGGCTACCTGGCGGATCGTCTGGGGCGCACCCGGCTCACCGTCTGGAGCCTGGCGATCTCGGGCGGTTGCTGCCTGGTGGCAGGCTACCTGACGGATCGGCCGGGCCTGCTGACTCTGCTCTGCCTCGTCTGGGGCTTCGCCGTGGTGGCAGACAGTGCGCAGTTCAGCGCCGCGGTGAGCGAGCTCTCCGATCGGCGCTGGGTGGGAACGGCGCTCACCGTGCAAACCTGCCTCGGCTTCATGCTCACCATGGGAACGATCCGGCTGGTTCCCTGGGTGCGAGACCTCGGCGGCTGGGAGTCGGCCTTCGCGGCGCTGGCGCTGGGACCGGTGTTCGGGATCGCCAGCATGCTGCGGCTGAGGCGGTTGCCGGAGGCGGAGCGGATGGCTTCGGGGCGACGGTAGCGAAGGGCTTGGCCCGGTGAGCGCGGTCGGGCGCACCTTCCACTCGCTGGACGAGGGGGATGCTCGTTCCAGGTGCGCCGCCCGCTGGGAGGGTACTCCCGGGCACTCGAGAGGGCACCCACCGTGGTGACGGCCGGTAGTCGGATGCGGTATCGCCGCGAACACGTGAGCGGAGCCTCGCTCCGCGTTAGGATCGGAGGATGAGCTTGGCTCTCGCCGAAGAGGAGCGCTCCGGCCACGTCCGCCGCGGACGGGTGCTCGAGTACCTGACCCTGGGGTGGAATCTGGTCGAGGCGGTGGTGGCGATCACCGCCGGTGCCCTGGCCGGCAGCTCGGCGCTGCTCGGCTTCGGGCTCGACTCGGTGATCGAGTCCTCGTCGGGAGCGGTGCTGCTGTGGCGCCTCCGCGTCGGGCCGCAGGGGGAGGAGCGCGAGCAGATGGCGCTCCGGCTGGTGGGCGTGAGCTTCCTCGCTCTTGCGGCCTACGTCGGCTGGGAGTCCGGCGCTACGCTGTGGCGCCGCGAGCCGCCCGACGAGAGTCTGATCGGGATCGTCCTGGCGACGCTCTCCCTCCTGGTCATGCCGGTCCTGGCGCGCGCCAAGCGTCGGGTGGCGGGCGACCTCGGCAGCCGCGCGCTCGAGGCCGACTCGCGGCAGACCGATCTCTGCGCGGTGCTCTCGGCGATCCTCCTCGCCGGCTTGGTCTTGAACGCCTGGCTCGGTTGGTGGTGGGCCGACCCGCTCGCCGGCCTCGCCATGGTGCCGGTCATCGCGCTCGAAGGCACTCGGGCTCTCCGCGGCGAGCGCTGCGACGACTGTGCTAGCTGAGGCGGTCAGCCTCCGGAATCGACGGAGGCGATACTCGGCGAATTCCAGAACGCTCGGCTACTCGGCTTCACCCGCCTCCGAGGCGAGAACGCCCGTCGCCACCGGCTCGATCGGCGGTCGCACGCGGTCGGCATCCCAGCCGCACAGGTGCCGCAGCGCGGGGCCGCAGACGCGGGCCTGGCAGGGGCCCATGCCGGTGCGGCGGTAGAGCTTCGCCTGACGCATCGACCAGGTCGGATCGATCTCGCCCCAGCGGACGTCCTCGCAGCGGCAGACGACGGTCTCGGCGTCGGGGCGCTCGGCGAGATCCGGACGCGGCGCGAAGGTCTCGGCGAGCCGGGCGGCGAAGCGGCGGGCGCGACGGCGCCGGGCCGAGAGCGCGCCGGGGACCGGCCGCTCGGCCGCCACCAGGCCGGCGATCTCTCCCTCGACGAGGGCCGCGTCCAGCCCGCCGATGCCGAGCGCCTCGCCGGCGGCGAGGACGCCCTGGACACCGGTCCGGAGGTGCTCGTCGACGACCACCGCAC
>JAWVZD010000050.1:0-8164 GCA_033722395.1 Thermoanaerobaculia bacterium
CTCGAGGCCGGCCGAGGCCCAAACGGCGAGCGGCGGGCTCGCGGCCACCCAGAGCGGTGCCGCAGCCCGCAGCCAGGCCGACGAGGTTCGCGGTCCGTGCCGTACGCACAGACCGACGAGGGCGACGGCGCAGGCGACGCCGAGGACGGCAGCTGCGGTGGGCGGTCCCGGCCCCAGTAGGTGAACGAATGCCAGGATCGCCACCCAGGAGAAGTTGGAGTAGCCCTCGACGGGCTCCCCGGCGTTGAAGACCGGACCCAGGCCGCGCGCCCAGTTCTCCGCGTAGCGGAAGCTGATGTACGCGTCGTCGGCCGTATGGGCGAAGAAGCGTGCCGCGAACAGCAGCAGCACGACCGCGCCGACGCTCCACGCGAGGAGGTCGAGGAGTCGATCGTCGTACCGAGTCAAGTTTCGCTGAGAAGGGTCGCTGTGGTGCGGCGAGATCCGAGCCGCGCCGATCGAGTGTATCGGAGGCGCGGAGCTCCCACCCGACGTAGCCTCGGTGAGCTCCTCGGGGGCTTCCGTATCGCGACCCCGGCTGGTGTTGCGTCGCTGGTGCTTGCGTACCCGGTCGGCCATTCGGCTCGCACCGAGTCGGCTGCGCCGCTGTGGGCCACGGCTATCTTCTTCGTCTCGCAGGGGTCGGCGTAGGATATCGGCCGGTGTGGGGCGGTCGGAGGCTCGACCGACCCGAAAGAGACGTTGACGAAACGGGGTGGTGTCGATGGCGATCAAACGGATTTGGCACGGATGGACCACGAAGGAGAACGGGGAGGCCTACGAGAGACTGCTGCGCGAGGAGATCTTCCCCGGCATCGCAGCCAAAGGCATCCCCGGCTATCTCGGCATCGAGCTGCTGCGGCGAGATCTCCCTGGCCAGGTGGAGTTCGCGACCATCATGACCTTCGAGTCGCTCGACGACCTGGTCGCCTTCCAGGGCGACGACTACGAGACGAGCTACGTACCGGACGCGGCGCGCCGGGTGCTCGAGCGGTGGGACGAGCGCTCGGCCCATTACGAGGTGCGGCGGGTCGAGAGCTACCGGTGAGTCGCGCCTGGTGGGCGGCGGCTGAGAGCGTGTAGGGGGCTCCGGGCGCTTCTATGCGTGCCCTCCGCTCGCTCGGCGGTAGAGGATGCCATCTCCGAGCGCGCCTGGCCGCCGGGGGATCCGGGCACTGGGTATCTGCGGTGGTCCGAATTCGAACTGGCACCCGAGACCTGTCGAACACAAATCGGGTGGCACCCGAAGAGGGGTCGGTGCTCCGATCCGCTTTGGCACCCGAGAGGTGCGAACGAAAAAGGGGTGGCACCCGATGGGCACCACCCCGAGCGACGGATCGGAGGTCCCCGTCGGTTCTTGGAGTCTGGCGTCCTAGAAGGAGTAGCGCAGGCCGAGGGCGATGTCTTGCACCTCCCAGTCGAACTCCGAGGAGACCGATCCGGCAGAAGGCGAGGCCGTGATCTCGAGGCCGTCCGCCATCTGCATGCGGAGGTCGACGAAGAGGTCCCACGAATCGGAGAGCGCGATGCCCACGCCGGCCATCACCTGGTAGGCGAAGCCGCTGTCGTCGTCGGTCAGCACGTCGGGAATCGGCGCTACGCCGAAGCCGTCGAGCTCGACGTCGACCAGTCCGACACCGCCGCCCAGATAGGGTTGGAAGCGGCCGTCGCGGTTGAAGTCGTAGTAGAGGTTGAGCATGTGGGAGCGGCTCTCGGCGTCACCGGTCGGCCCCGGCAGCGGTGCCCCGGCCAGGATGTGGTCCTCGACGTCGAAGTAGCGCATGCTCCACTCGCCCTCGATGCGGACGGAGCCGATCTCGCGGCCGACGACGATGCCGAGTCCGGTGGTCTCGTCGAATGTCGTCTTGACGGTACCGAGCGCGGTGCCGAAATCGAAGTCGTCGAGATCGGAGGCGGTGCCGAAGGCGCCGATGTACCACTGCTGGGCCTGAGCAGCACCCGCTGTCAGTAGGACGAGAGCGAATGCGGTGGTGAGAATGCGTTTCATGTCGTGAGCCTCCTTTGGCTTGTTTTGATCGAAATTGGGTCGCGCGACCGTGTCGCGCGTCTCGAACGATTTTTCGGTCGATCGCGCTCAGCAGATTCGTAGCCCAACCAACAGACACCGATCGTCCCGATCGGGCTGTCTCGTCTGCGGTGGCTGGCGTAAACTGAGAGTCCATGCCCGATCGACGCACCAGCCGCGGCGAGGAGCCGCGACGCACCGTCCGCCGCACCCACTGCGTGATGGACTGCCCGGACGTCTGCGCGCTCGACGTCGAGGTGGAGGAAGGGCGGGTTGTATCGATCGGCGCCGGTGAGGGCCATCCGGATACCGCCGGGTTCATCTGCGACAAAGTGGCCGGCTTCGACCGGCGCCTCTACCACGCCGAGCGAGTGCTTCACCCGCTGCGTCGGGTCGGTGCGAAGGGTGAAGGCGGCTTCGAGCGCATCGGCTGGGACGAGGCGGTCGACGAGATCGTCGAGCGACTCGAGGCGGTGCGGCGACGCTGGGGCGGCGAGGCGATCCTGCCCTACCACTACGGCGGCTCGAACGGCAAGCTGTCGGACGAGCTGATCGACTACCTGTTCTTCGCCCGCCTCGGGGCGTCGCGACTCGCCAAGACGATCTGTGCCGTTCCGACGACAGAGGTGGCGACGGGCATGTACGGCAAGATGCCGGGGGTCGCCTTCTCCGACTATCCGCTGGCGCGAACGATCCTCGTCTGGGGCGCCAATCCGAAGGCCTCCAACATCCACCTGGTGCCCTACCTCAAGCGGGCCAAGGCCAACGGCGCCTTCGTCGCCACGGTCGATCCGCGGCGCAACTTCTCCGAGCGCGAGGTCGATCTCCACCTGCCGGTGCGCCCCGGTACCGACCTGCCGGTCGCCCTGGCGATGATCGCCTCCTGGGAGCGCGAGGACCGTCTCGACCGCTCGTTCCTGGATGCTCACACTCGAGGCGCCGAGGAGCTTTTGGCGCGGGCGCGCCGGTGGTCGATCGAGCGTGCCGCGGAAACGGCCGGTGTGGATGCCGCGGCGATCCGCCGCCTGGCGGCGGCCTACGCCGACGGCGCCCCGGCGGTGATCCGTTGCGGCTGGGGGCTGGAGCGCAACCGCAACGGCGGTCAGGCGGTGGCGGCGATCCTGGCGATGCCGGCCCTGCTGGGCAAGTTCGGGGTGCGGGGCGGCGGCTACACCATGAGCAACTCGGGCGCCTACGTGCTCCCAGCGGACGACGTGGTCGACCTCTCCGGCTGGCGGACGCGCCGGCTCGACATGACCCAGCTCGGTCGGGTGCTGACCGGCGACCTCGATCCTCCGGTCAGAGCGTTGTTCGTCTACAACGCCAATCCGGCGGCGTCGACCCCCGATCAGCGGCGGGTTCTCGAAGGCTTGGCGCGCGACGATCTCTTCACCGTCGTCTCCGAGCAGGTGATGACGGACACGGCGCGCTTCGCCGACATCGTGCTGCCGGCGGCGACCTTCCTCGAGTCGACCGACCTGCGCGGTGGCTACGGTAGCTACGTCCTGGGGGAGATCCGGCCGGTGGTCGAGCCGGCGGGCGAGGCGGTGAGCAACATGCAGCTCTTCGGCCGGCTGGGCCGGGCGATGGGCTTCGCCGACGAGGCCTTCGGTTGGAGCGACGAGGAGGTCCTCGAGCGGGTGCTGGCGGCGATGGAGGTGGCCGGTCGGGCGGTCGATCGCGACGAGCTGGCGCGTGACGGGCGCCAGATCGCGCGGTTCGAGGACACGACACCGATCCAGCTCGACACCGTCGTCCCAGCCACCCCGGACGGCATGGTCGATCTCGTGCCGGACGCCCTCGGAGCCGAGCCCTACGGCTTCGAGCCGCCGGCATCGGAGCGGCCGCTCGCTCTGGTCACGCCGGCGAGCACCAAGGCGATCAACAGCTCGATGGCGGAGTACAAGCTGCCGACACTGAACGTGACGCTCCATCCCGAGGACGCGGCGAGGCGAGGCATCGAGAGCGGTGACACGGTGCGGGTCTGGAACGACCTGGGAGAGGTCGTCTGCGAGGCGCGCGTCGGAGACGGGGTGCGGCCCGGCGTGGTCTCGATGCCGAAGGGCGCCTGGCACCGTGCTTCGCAGAACGGTGCCACGGCCAACGCCCTCTGTCCGGACGACTTACAGCAGGTCGGCAACGGCGCCTGCTTCAACGACGCCCGAGTCGACGTGGCGCGAGCCTAGTCGTCGGCAGTCCGCTATCGGCCTCGGCCGAGCCGGGAAGCCGACGGCCAGCCCCGGCGACCGACGACTGACGACCGACGACTAAAAAACGTACTCTGCCGTCAGCGCCAGGTTGCGGCCGCCGGCGACGAGGAACGAGCCGAACGGTCGGTAGGCTTCGTTGCTCGGGTTCTCCAGGCTGAAGACGAAGCGCAGACGCTCGGCCACCGCCAGGCCGGCCGTGATCTGCAGGATCTCGGTGGCTTCGAGCGACGAGGGCTCGCGGCGGGCGGCGGCGAGCTCCCCCGGCGCGAGGCGCGACTTCCGATCGTAGAAGCGCAGCTCGGTCTGCAGCCACGGGTGCCAGCGCCAAGCCGGGCTCCACCGCAGGCCGACGACGCCGTGGTCGGGGGGGATCCCGGCCAACGGCACTCCGGCCGCCGGGTCGTCGCCCTCCACCGCGTGCAGCGAGCCGAAGAGCTCCAGCCCGTCGAGCGGTCGGAGCTGGAAGGAGAGATCGAAGCCGTCGAGCTCGGCGCGACCGAGACTCGCCGAGCGCACGAACGACGGCTCGCCGGGATCGCGGACGGCGTCGCCGTCGAGATCGACGAAGCGGGAGCCGTCGATCGAGGTGGGCAGCAACACCGCCGCCTGGTCGATCTCGGTCGAGAAGTAAGCCGCCTGGAGCCGGATCCGCTCGCTCCGATAGCGCACCCCGAGCTCGAGCGAATCGACCGAGAGCGCCTCGAGGTCGTCGTTCGGCACCCCGGCCGTGTCGGCGGCCGGCGAGAAGCCGGTCACCTCGTTAAGTGCCGGCAGGCGGAAGCCGGTGTCCCAGGCGGCGGTCACGCGGAGGTCGTCGGCGAGCTTCCAGACGAGACCGGCCGAGGCGGCCACGCCTTCCTCCTCGAGGTCGAGCCCGAACGTTCCGGCCGGCCCGACGAACGGACCGCTGATCGAGGCCGTGGTGTAGCGACCCGAGAGCACGAGATCGAGAGCCGTGGTCAGGGCGAAGCGATCGCTCACCCAGAGCGAGACGAGGTCGCGCTCCTGTCCGTCGCGCCTGCGGTCGGGGCCGCGCTCGAGCTCGGCTCCGGTGAGCGTCTCGATGTCGCGCCTGACGGCGTCGACCGCCTCGTGGGTGTAGTCCAGGCCGTACGACAGGCGGTGGCCGCCGCGCTCCAGATCGAAGCGGGCGGCAAGGCCCTCGATGTCGTCGTTGTCGCTGCCCTGGGTACGAATCTCCGGCCGCGCGGCGAGCTGCTCGAAGGAGCGCTCGCGGTGCTGATCGAGATAGATCGACGCCTCGAGCCGGTCGGCCCAGGCTCGTCGGGTGGCGTCGAGATAGGCGATCTTGAACAGCGCCCGCTTGCGCGGGTTGAGCCGAAAGTCGAGGAAGGTGGCGGTCTCGAGGCGCTCGTACTGCGGCACGTTCTGCTGCTCGTGGATCTGCAGATCGAGCTCGAGGGTGCGACGAGGCGACAGGAAGTAGTGGATCCGGGCGCTTCCGGCCACCTCCTCGTAGCCCGTGACGCGCTGGAAGCCGAGATCGCCGCCCGCCTTTAGGTCGCCAACGTCGCGGCTGGTCAAGCCGAAGAAGAAGCCGAAGCGTTCCGCCTCGCGGTGCGCCTCGAGGTGCGCCACCGACGACTTGTCGATCGTGGCGAAGCGGTAGAAGGCGCGTGCCGTCGTGTCGAGGCCCGGTTCGTCTCCTCTCTGCGGGGCGTCCACTCCGCGCCGGGTGAAGAGGCGGATTACCGGGCCGGCGCTCCAGCCGCCGAGGCGCCCGGCGGCCTGCGGCACGATCTCGATCCTCTCGACGAGCTCGAGATCGATGGTCGACAGGAACTCGAGATCGCCGAAGCGGTAGGCCGTGGTCGGGATCGGCAACCCGTCGAGCAGGATGGTGAGGTCGAAGCCGTCGAGGCCGCGGATCGTCGGGCTGCCGCCGGCGTAGTTGGAGAAGGTCAGCCAGGCGGAGAGCCGTTGCCGCAGCAGATCGGGCAGGTCGAGGGCGTTGCTGGCCCAGATCTCCTCGGCGGTGATCACCTCGACGTAGCGCTCCGCCTCGAACGGGTCGGTCCAGCGGCTCTTCCAGTCGGCGCCGGTGCCGGGCTGCGGCGACTCCGCGGCGGCCGCTGCGCTCGCCCCGGTGACGGTGAGCGAACCGACGAGCAGGCCGACGGTGAGGAACCGGCTGGCGGTCACTCCTCGCCCTCTCCCCAGCGCAGCCCGGCGTCGTCTACGGTCTCGAGACCGAAGCGGTCGAGCACCCGCAGCGCGTAGTGGGCCAGGAAGCGCTCCATCTCTCCGCCACCGATGTAGAAGGCCGGCACCGGCGGCATGATGGTGGCGCCGGCGTAGGCGAGGCGCCGCAGGTTCTCGAGATGGACGATCGACAACGGGGTGTCACGGAATCCGAGCACCAGCGGCCAACCCTCCTTGAGCGCCACGGCACCGGCGCGGTGCACCAGGGTGCGGGCCGAACCGGTCGCCAGGGCACCGAGCGTACCGCCGCTGCACGGAACGATGGCGGTACCGGCCAGCGCGTAGGAGCCCGAGGCGATGGCGGCGTCGAGCTGGTTGTCGCGGTGGACGTGGAGCTTGGCGCGGTCCGCGTCGTCGAGCTCGGCGGCCGCGGCGAGATCCTCCGCTCCGGTGCGCTCCGGGCCGAGCTCGTGATGGAGCACCTGCGAGGCGCCGCGCGACACCACCAGGTGGACCCGATCGACCTGCGGATGCGAGACCAACACCCTGAGCAACTGGCGCGGCAGCGCCATGCCGGATGCGCCGGAGACCAGCAGGGCGTAGCGGCGGCTCATGGTTGGCGATAGTACAGCCTTTGCCCGCCGCAGCGAGCCCGCGATGGCGTTACGCCGCTAGGCCGTCTCCACCTCGCCCTTCGACGACACTTTGTAGAGCCACACCAGCACGATTGCGAACAGCAGCAGCCCCGGCCAGGTCGCCTCGCTCACGCCCCAGAAGGCGAGTGCTTCGCGGCTGCCGAGGATGACGATCGGGATCGCCAAGAGGATGCCCAAGAGCGCCTCGCCGGTGATCAGCCCGGCAGCGAACAGCAGACCGTGCCGCCCGCCTGCCTCGACCTCCTCTTCGCTCGAGCCCTTCTTGCGCATCGCTCCGGTCGCCAGCCAGGCGATCACGCCGCCGATGAAGATCGCCATGTCGAGCTCGAACGGCAGGTAGATGCCCACCGCTACTGCCAGAACCGGCGTGCGGAAGGCCGCCCCCCGCTTGGCCAGGGCCTGGTCGAGGACGATCACGCCGACGGCGATCAGCATGCCGATGGTGACCATCGTCCAGGGCAGATCCTGGGTGAAGACGCCCTGCGCTACCGAGGCCATCAGGGTCGCCTGCGGCGCCGCCAGGCCGTCGGCGCCGCCGATGCCGTACGCCTTGAGGATCAGGGTCAGGACCGGCGCCATGACGACGGCGGCCGTCAACACGCCGATGCCCTGCATGATCTGCTGCTTGACCGGCGTCGCACCCAGGATGTGCCCCGCCTTGAGATCCTGCATGTTGTCGCCGGCGATGGCGGCGGAGCAGGCCACGACGGCGCCGATGAAGATCGCCGCCGCCGGCCCGACCGCCGAGTCGACACCCAGGGCCAGCAGGATCAGCGCCGAGGTCAGCAGGGTCGCGATGGTCACACCCGAGATCGGGTTGTTCGAGCTTCCGACCAGGCCGGCCATGTAGCCCGCGACAGCGGAGAACAGGAACCCGGCGACGAGCATGACCACCGCCATGAAGGCGGCGATGCCGAAGCTGCCGGTGAAGTGCTCGAAGACGAAGTAGACCGGGACGACGGAGACGAGGAGGGCGATGCCGACCCACTGCATCGGTGTGTCGCGCTCCGTCCTGAGCGAGCTGTCGACGCCGCCACCGCGCATCATCCGGTAGGCTTCGATGCCCGACTTGATGCCGCTCACCAGGCTCGAGCCGACGATGCCCGCGA
>JAWVZD010000051.1:0-8145 GCA_033722395.1 Thermoanaerobaculia bacterium
CGTGTGGGCGATGGTGTTCAGCGTCAGGATGGCTGCCAACGAGCGGTCGATGTCGGACTTGAGGCCCTGAAGCCGCTCGGCCAGGGGGTCGCCCTCTCTCCGCAGGTTGGCGATATACGAAGGCGAGACGCTGAGCAGGACCGCTTCGGCGATGGAGCAGAGGAACGAGAAGACCAATGCCACGCCGGCGTAGACGAACATCAAGACCAGGTAGCGGGTCGAGCCCACGCCCTCGCCCGGTTCCGACATCAAGCCGGCCGCGGAGGCCCCGACGACCAGCCCCAGGGCTCCGATCAATGCCAGGACGAGAGCCTTGCGACGCATGTCGCGCAAACCCTACTAGATCGCGTCCGGGTACTGCCGCGATTGTCGAGAAGGAATCGCCGAATGGCGCGGGTCGTCATTCAGAGCCCGACGAGAGGGTGGCACTTCAGGAGGGGAGGGAGCAGGAGGGAGGGCGAGGAAGGGGCGCGGTGGCGGGAAGCCGCCTGCGGGGAAGGGGGCAGTCCCGTTCGCTGATCTAGAGGCGCGAGCTATTCGAAGCGGGTCAGCCGGACGTCGAGCCGGCGGCTCGAGCCGGTGTTCTTCCACTGCAGGAGGATGGGGCTCTGGTAGGTGCCCTGGGCGATGGCGCCCTCGCCGTCGTCCCCGGTGGTGACGAACAGGCTGACCGACCGTTTGAGGCGGAAGAAGCGGGCCGCCGGGGCGGCGACGAAGCGGGCTACGGCGCGCTCGAGGAGCGACTGGGAGAAGCCGAGCATCTCGAGGAGCTCGTTGGCCACCTGTACCAGGTCGTAGTGCACGTAGTCGTGCGCCTTCTGCGGCACGGCCAGCGGGTTGCGCAGGATGTGGCGTCCCTTCTCCTTGGCGAAGCGCAGCGGGTCACGCAGCACCTCGGTCAGGTCGCGCTGCATCAGCAGAGTCTCGTACTCGTTGACGGTCAGCCCGGCCTGCCGCTCGTCGGCGGGCAGGGAGATCTCTACCCGACCGTGCCGGACATCGTGGCGTCGCAGCAGGTGGTTGATCTCCTCGACCACCCCGACCGTGGGGTCCTTCAGATTGACGGCGTCGATCTGGCGGCCGGTCACCGGCGCGGCGAGGTGGGTGCGTAGTACCTCGTTCTCGAGGTCGAAGCCGGTCACCGTGGTACGTCGCGTGCGTCGCAGCTGCTCGCTGACGCCGTCGAGGTCGACGAAGTAGACTGGCTCGTCGGCGACGTTCTCGTAGGTGACGCAGCTCTTCAGCCCGGCGCTGATGAAGGTCAGATGGGAGTCGGCGTTGAGCGGCTCGTTGGCTTTCTCCTCGGCGGTGAGCTCGCTGCGCAGGTGCATCTTGTCGTGCTCGTAGTCGGCGTCGGGCGGGAAGACGCGCTGGAAGACGCGCACGAAATCGCCCAGCCGCTCGCGGCTGAACTGCAGCCGCTTGCACAGCTCGCGCTCGAAGTAGCCCGCCGTGGTGTGGTACGAGCAATAGAGGGCGTGGCGATAGCGCTCCAGCAGGTCGCCGTGCTCCTGCCGTACGGCGCGCGCCACGTCGATGACGTCGAAGCGCGCCTGAGGGCGCAGCTGGAGGGAGATCTCGACCGGTCGGGTTGCCATCGTTCACCCCCGCGAAGGGGAGTCAAACCTAGTGTCGGTGGGGGTTTGTTGTCAAATCAGGCGTCGCCGGACTCGGCCCCGACGGGGGCGGGATCACCGAGCGGGGCGGCCTCGCCGGCAAGACCCTCACTGGAAAGACCCTCGCTGGAAAGATAGGTGGAGCTCGACAACCCGACGCGATAGGTCTTGACGAACCGCTCCGCCGTGGCCTCGTCGAGGCGACCGTCGGCCACCGCCTGGCGCGCCCGTGCCCGGACGCTTTCGAGGAGCCGCCGGGTGGAGTAACCGACCAGCTCGAGGATGGCGCCCGTATCGTGCCCCTCGCCGGTGGTCTCGAGCTCGAAGCCGCCGTCGGTGCTGCGGCGCACCATGACACTGTCCGGATCGCCGAGCAGGTTGTGCAGATCCCCCAGGCTCTCCTGGTAGGCCCCCACCAGAAAGATCCCCAGACGGTAGGTCTGCCCGTCGCGGAAGCGGTGGAGGCGGAGGGTCTTCGAGATCAGCTCGTCCTCGACGTAGCTCTCGATGCGGCCGTCGGAGTCGCAGGTGATGTCGACCAGGCGTGCCGGCACGTCCGGCTCCCGGTCGAGCCACTCGATCGGTGCCACCGGGAAGATCTGGTCGATCGCCCAGGCGTCCGGCAGCGACTGGAAGACAGAGAAGTTGCAGAAGTAGGTGTCGGCCAGCAGCTCGTCGAGCTCGTTGAGCTCGTCCGGCAGGACGGCGTCGTCCGACGTGCGCTCGACCACCTCCCAGACGCGGCGGCAGATCGACCAGTAGAGGTCCCCGGCCAGGCCGCGTTGGTCCAATGGCAGGTGTCCGGTGGCGAAGAGCGCCGCCGCTTCGGCGCGGCCGAGCTGGGCGGCATGCAGGCTCTCCAGGGCGTTCGAGGCGTCGACCTGGCGCAGGGTCTCCCACAACCGCCGCACCACCGGCTCGGCATTTTCCGGTATCTCGTCGGGCGTCTCCTGGTGGGCGGCCGAGACTCCGAGCACGTCGACCACCAGCAGGGAGTGGTGGGCGACGGTGGCGCGGCCGGCCTCGGTCATGAGCTCGGGATGCTCCTCGCCGGCCTGGTCGCAGACCGCCTTGATGCCGCGGACCACCGAGCGGGCGTATTCCGCCAGATCGTAGTTCATCGACGACGGGCCCTCGCTGCGCTGGCCGGTGTAGTCGACCCCGAGTCCGCCACCGACGTCGAGCCGCTCGATCGGCAGGCCGGCGCGGCGCAGGCCGACCAGTGTCCAGGCGGCCTCGCGCAGCGCCCCCTCGAAGGCCTGGATCGACGAGATCTGGCTGCCGGCGTGGAAGTGGAGCAGCTCGACGCAACCACTGAGCCCGAGCTCGCCGAGCTCGTCGAGAGCGGCCCCGAGCTCGCCCCCACCGAGGCCGAACTTGGCGCGATCGCCGCCCGAGGTCCGCCAATGGCCGGTGCCGGTGCTGCTCAGCCGGGTGCGCAGTCCGAGGCGCACCGCCGTGGGGTCGGCTTCGAGATCGAGCTCGCGCGCCACCCGTTCGATCAGGCGGATCTCCGACAGCTTCTCCACCACCAGCACCACGTGCAGGCCGAGGCGATTCGCCAGCAGAGCGGCGCGCACGTAGTCGGCGTCCTTGTAGCCGTTGCAGATCACCAGGCAGCGCGGCTCGCGCAGCTCGGCGAGAACCGCCAGCAGCTCGGCTTTCGAGCCCGCCTCGAGTCCGAAGCCGAGGCCGCTGCCGTAGCGCTGCACCGCCTCGACCACCGGGCGCTCCTGGTTGACCTTGATCGGATAGACCCCCTGGTAGCCGCCGCGGTAGCCGGCCGCCTCGATGGCGGCCTCGAAGGCTCGTCGCAGACTGCGGAGCCGGTGCTCGATGATCTCCGGGAAGCGGATCAGCAGCGGCGTCTGCAGGCCGGCGCGCCGGCTCTCGGCGACGATCTCGGTCAGGCGGATGCCAGGATGCTCCCCCTCCGCCAGAGCCACGACCTCGCCGCCGGGAGCGATCGAGAAGTAGCCCGCTCCCCAGCGGCTCAGCCCGTAGAGCTGGTCGGAATCGTCGATCGTCCAATCGGCGCTCGGTAGATCGTCTCGGCTCATCGGTGGGGAGCGGTGTCGCAGTGGATCGAAGCGCGACGGGACCGCTCGGAGCCGTAGGGTCCCGAGCGCCGAGAGTCGGCGGCCAGGGCCCGACCAACGGCAGGGTGCAATCTCCGAGTCACCAGTGGGGATCGGTCCCGTCGCCACACCATGCTATAGCCTCGAGCCGGCCGAGGCCATAGTATTCTCGATGCGATGAGCGAGTTGCCCCGCCAGAGGACGCATCCGGTACCGATCGGCCAGGTGGTGGTCGGCGGCGGACATCCGGTCGTCGTGCAGTCGATGGCCAATACCGATACCGCCGACGCCGCGGCGACCGCCGAGCAGTGCCGCCAGCTCGCCGAAGCCGGCTCGGAGCTGGTGCGGATCACGGTCAACGTGCCGGCGGCGGCCGAGGCGGTGCCAGAGGTCCGTCGCCGGCTCGACGACGCCGGCTGCGACGTGCCCCTGATCGGTGACTTCCACTACAACGGTCACGTGCTGCTGACCAAGTACCCGGAGTGCGCTCGGCTGCTGGCCAAGTACCGTATCAATCCGGGGAACGTCGGCTACGGGGAGCGCCGCGACGAGCAGTTTTCGACTATCTGCCGCGTTGCGGTCGACAACGGCAAACCGGTCCGCATCGGGGTCAACGGCGGCTCGCTCAACCAAGAGCTGGTGATGGCGAAGATGCAAGAGAACACCGACCGGGATCTCGGCCTCGACTCACACGAGATTTTGAACGAGTGCATGCTGATCTCGGCGCTCGAGTCGACCGAGCTCGCCCTCGAGTCCGGGCTGACCGAGAACCAGATCGTCATCGCCTGTAAGGTGTCTCGGCCGGCCGACCTGATCGCCATCTACCGGCAGCTCGCCGAGCGCACCCGCCAGCCGCTCCACCTCGGCCTGACCGAGGCCGGGATGGGGATCAAGGGGATGGTGTGGTCGGCCTCGGCGATGGGGGTGCTCCTCGCCGAGGGCATCGGCGACACCATCCGTATCTCGCTCACGCCGCGTCCCGGCGGCGACCGTCGCGAGGAGGTCTATGCCTGTATCGAGCTGCTTCAGGCGCTCGGTATCCGGCAGTTCGCGCCCTCGGTGACCGCCTGCCCAGGCTGCGGACGCACCACCTCGACGACCTTCCAGGAGCTGGCCGAGCGGGTCGAGGGCTACATCCGCGAGATGATGCCGCAGTGGAAGGAGCGCTACGAGGGGGTCGAAGAGATGACCCTGGCGGTGATGGGCTGCGTCGTCAACGGACCGGGCGAGTCGAAAGCGGCCAATATCGGCATCTCGCTGCCGGGCACCGGAGAGGCGCCCAGCTGTCCGGTCTACATCGACGGGCAGCACTTCACCAACCTCCGTGGCACCTACGAGGAGCTCTACGCCGGCTTTCGCCAGCTGGTCGACGAGTACGTGGAGACGAAGTACTCGCGGCGGGGCGCCGAGGCGCCCGTGGGCTGATTGCCGTCGCGTCCTAGCCGACCGTCGAACGAGAAGAGACCAGGAGAGGAGATCCGCCTCCATGCCGATCACGTCCGAGGCCTACCGTGACGCGCTGCGTCACTTCGCCGCCGGAGTAACCATCGTCACCATCAAGGCCGGGGATCGGACTCACGGTCTGACCGTGTCGGCGTTCGCCTCCGTCTCCCCCGAGCCGCCGCTGGTGGCGATCGTCATCGACCAGTCCCACCACGCCCACGACATGCTCGAGGAGGAGAGCGCCGTCTTCGCGGTCAACGTGCTGGGCGAGGACCAGTCGCTGCTGTCGAACCGCTTCGCCTTCATCAAGGACGAGGATCGGTTCGCCGAGGGGAGCTGGAGGACGGCGGCGACCGGCGCACCGGTGCTGACCGACGCCCTCGCCTGGCTCGACTGCACGATCCACTCGAAGCACAGGGCGGGGACGCATACCGTCTACATCGGGGAAGTCCAGGCCTCGGAGGTGCCGGATGCGGAGTACCCGCCGCTGGTCTACTGGAACCGGGGGTATCGAAGGCTCGCCCTGCACGATTCGGAGTCGAACTGACCGCCACTAGCCATCCGCTCCCGGTCGAGCACGAGCGCCAGGCCGTTGCGAGCCGGGGCTCGATGCTGTTCTGCACCTACGATCCGGAGGCGCCCTCGTTCCGCCACCGCCTCGCGCCCCTCATTCCGCTCCTCGAAGCTCGTCATTGGCGCTGTGCCGTCTGGCAGGTTCCGCGGGGGCGCTACGGGCTGCGCTTTCTCGAGGAGCGGAGCAGCGTCGCCGCAGCCGACCTGGTGCTCCTCGCCAAGCTGCGCCTCGGGATGGGCGAGGGACTGCTGATGCGCCGCCTGGCCCGCCGCGTGGTCTTCGACTTCGACGACGCCTTGTTCCTGTCGCAGCCCAAGGCGGACGACGACGTCGCCAAGCAGTCGTGGCTGCGTCGCCGCAAGTTCGATCTCACCTGCCGCACGTCGGACCTCGTGATCGCGGGCAACGACTATCTGGCCGCGGCGGCAGGGCGCTGGGGGCGGCGAGTCGAGGTCCTGCCGACCCCGGTCGATCTGGCTGCCTATCCGAGGCAAGCCCCTGCCGACCGGCGGACTCGGACGCTGGTCTGGATCGGCCGGCCGGAGAACCTGCGCTATCTGCGCACTCTCCGGCCGATCCTGGCCGATCTGGCGGGCCGCTTTCCCGACATGCGGCTGCGGATCATCTGCTCGCGCTTCCCCGACTGGGACGACGTGCCGATCGAGCGAATCGAGTGGTCCGAGAGCTCCGAGGTGCGCCACCTGGCCTCCTGCGGCATCGGCATCATGCCGTTGACCGACGACGGCTGGGCGCGCGGCAAGTGCGCCTTCAAGCTACTGCAGTACATGGCCGCGGGTCTGGCGAGCGTCGCCTCACCGGTCGGTATGAACCGCGAGGTGGTCGTCGACGGCACGAACGGCCTGCTGGCCGGCGAGCCGGACGAGTGGCGAGGCGCTCTCGAGCAACTGTTGTCGGCGCCCGAGAGATGCCTCGCCCTCGGACGGGCCGGCCGTGAGCTGGTCGCCGAGCGCTACGATCGCCGGCTCGTCGCGCCACGGGCCGCCGCTCTCCTGGAGTCGGTCGCCGCGCCGACCCGGGGGGCGGAGACGACGGGTCACCTCGGCGCGGCGAGCTATTAGAGCCGGCGGCGCCGGGGCGGCGGGCGGAGAGGGGAACGGAAAGCCCAGGAGCCCGAAACCGCCTCGAGGATCGGATAGAATCGCGCGGTACCGCTCGGGCGGGTTGCGCTCGAACGGGCTGGAGCTCGAGCCTCGCCCCCGCCGCGCCCTCGACTACAACGGGAGTCGATTCATGCACCCACACCACCAGCTGGGTTTCGCCGCCGTCACCGCTCTCTGGGGCCTGCTCGGCCTCGCCGTGCCGTCCTCGGTGGCGGCCGAGCCGCCTGCGCCGCCGCCCTACTACGCCGTTCAGAACGTCCGCGTCGTCAGCGGTGACGGAGCGGTGCTGGAAGGCGCCACGGTGCTCCTGGCGGACGGATTGATCGAAGGGGTGGGAAGCGATCTCGCGGTCCCCCCCGATGCCCGGGTGATCGACGGTACGGATCTCGTGCTCTATCCGGGATTGATCGACGGCCTGACCGCGCGGGGCCTCGCTCCGGCTGCCGACGAAGGCGAGGGCGCGCGGAGTGGTGGTTCGCCGTTCGGTGGTGGTTCGATCAGCCGGGGTCCCGAGGATCGGCCGGCGACCACTCCTTGGGTGAGCGCCGCCGAGGAGCTGTCGGCCGATGCCTTCGGCGCTGACGGCACCGTCTCCAAGTGGCGTAGCGCCGGCTTCACCGCCGCGGTCGTCTCGCCGGAGAAGGGGATCTTCGCAGGGCAGGCGGCGATGGTGGGGCTCGGACGGGTCGAGCGCGACGACGAGACGGTCGAGGACCTGGTGATCGCGACACCCGTGGCGCACCGCCTGACCTTCGAGAGCGCCGGTGGCTTTCGCAGCTTCCCGGGCTCGCTGATGGGGGTGTTCGCCTACGTGAAGCAGGTCTTGGAAGATGCCCGCCACGCGCTGCGTGCCGAAGCGGTCTACGCCGCCGACCCGACGGGCCGCGAGCGGCCGCAGTTCGACCGTGCGCTGGTGCCCCTCGGGAGAGCGCTGGCCGAGAGCGAGCCGTTCCTGATGCCGGGGAACCTGCCGCGCGAGATCGATCGCGTCGTCGCCCTGGCGCGCGAATACTCGTTGCGTGTCGTGCTCTACGGCGGCCAGGGAGCGTACGCCCGGGCCGAGGAGCTCGCCGCGGCCGGCATCCCGGTGATCGTCGATCTCGACTGGCCGGAGGCGAAGAAGGACCGCGACCCCGAGGCCGATACGCCGTTTCCGACCCTCTATCACCGCCGCATGGCGCCGTCGACGCCGGCCCGGTTGGCCGAGGCCGGAGTGCGGTTCGTCTTCTCGTCCGGCGGTTTGGCCTCGGCCGCAGAGGTCATGGAAGCGGTGCGTCGCGCGGTCGACGCCGGACTGCCGGAGGAGAGGGCGA
>JAWVZD010000052.1:0-8097 GCA_033722395.1 Thermoanaerobaculia bacterium
CATCTTCGGCACCGTGATGATGGTCTTCCTGATGTCGTTCGCGGTGGTGCCGTTCGGCGTGCTGGCGGCGCTCTATCTGCGCGAGTACGCCAAGGAGGGCCTTGTGGTGCGCATGGTGCGGATCGCGGTCAACAATCTCGCCGGCGTGCCGTCGATCGTCTTCGGCGTCTTCGGGCTGGGCTTCTTCGTCTATCTGGTCGGGGGGACGATCGATCAGCTCTTCTACCCCGAGGCCCTGCCGACCCCGACCTACGGGACCGGCGGCATCCTGTGGGGTGCCCTGACCCTGGCGCTGCTGACCGTGCCGGTGGTGATCGTGGCGACCGAGGAGGGGCTGGCCGCTGTGCCGCGGGAGGTGCGCGAGGGCTCGCGGGCCCTCGGGGCAACCAAGTTCGAGACCACCTGGCGCGTGGTCGTGCCGGCGGCGGCGCCTGGCATCCTCACCGGGATGATCCTGGCGATGGCGCGCGCGGCTGGAGAGGTGGCCCCGCTGATGATCGTCGGCATGGTCAAGCTCGCCCCGGCGCTACCGGTCGACGGCCACTTCCCGTTCGTCCACCTGGAGCGCAAGTTCATGCACCTCGGCTTCCACATCTACGACGTCGGCTTTCAGAGTCCCAACGTGGAGGCGACGAAGCCGCTCGTCTTCGCCACGGCGCTACTCCTGATCCTCGTCGTGACCGTCATGAACCTGGTGGCGATCGCCATCCGCAACCACCTGCGCGAGAAGTACGCTGGGAGCGCGGTCTGAGCGCCCGAGCCCGATCGGATGAGAAGGGACTAGAATCGAGCATGATCATGGATCGAGAGAGGGAGTCGCAGGAGCCCCAGCAGGGAGCTGCAGCCGATCGGCGTCAGGCGATCGACACCGATATCGAGAATCCGATCCTCGACATCCGGAACCTGAGCCTGTGGTACGCGGAGAAGCAGGCGCTCGAGGAGATCTCGCTGAAGATCCCGCAGAAGGAGATCACCGCCTTCATCGGACCGTCGGGCTGCGGCAAGTCGACGTTGCTGCGCTGCCTCGATCGGCTGAACGATCTGATCGACATCGTGCGCATCGAGGGCGACGTCCTCTTCGAGGGTCGCAGCATCTTCGACCCCGAGCTCGACGTGAACCTGCTCAGGAAGCGGATCGGCATGGTCTTCCAGAAGTCGAACCCGTTCCCCAAGTCGATCTACGAGAACGTCGCCTACGGCTTGAGGATCCAGGGCATCAACAAGAAAGCGGTGCTCGATGATGCGGTCGAGCGCAGCCTGCGGGGCGCGGCGCTGTGGAACGAGGTCAAGGACCGCCTGGACGACACCGCCCTGGGGCTCTCGGGGGGCCAGCAGCAGCGGCTCTGTATCGCCCGAGCGATCGCGGTGGAACCGGAGGTCATCCTGCTCGACGAGCCGTGCTCGGCGCTCGATCCGATCGCCACCGCCAAGATCGAGGAGTTGATGCAGGGTCTGAAGAAGGACTACACCCAGGTGATCGTGACCCACAACATGCAGCAGGCGTCGCGCGTCTCCGACTACACCGCCTTCCTCTACCTCGGCAAGCTGATCGAGTACGGTCCGACCGACAAGCTCTTCATCAACCCGGTCGAAGAGCAGACCGAGGCCTACATCACCGGACGCTTCGGTTAGTGGCCCGCTCTAGGTGGCTAGAGCGAAGACCGCGCAGCCCAGGCCGACGAAGCAACCGACGATCAGCAGCGGCACGAACAGCACCGCGGCGACGGTAAAGAGCACCGGGGCCAGCACGAGCGCCACGAGACCGAAGACCAGGAACAGGACCAGCTTAACCGCGCCGAGGGCGAGCGTGACCGGCAGGAGCACCAGCTTGAACGCCGTCTTGACGACCAGCCAGACGAGTGCCAGCACCGCCAGGGCCCCGAGGGCGAGCGGGATCAGTCCGGCCAACAGGATGAGCTCGATCATTTTCGTCCTCCCACGTTCGACTACGAGAAGCCGCCGGCCAGGGTTTCAGCCGGCTGGACGAGCTCTGCGCTCATCCGCCCGCGCACCGAGTTGATCAGGAAGAGCCGCTCGGCGCGGACGACGTCGTCCCGCGTGAGCCGTGCCTCCCGGACCTCGCCGCGGGCCAGCAAAGCGGCACGCTCGGTACCGGCCAGGAGTCCCGACTCGGCGGGTGGTGTCAGCAGCTCGCCACCCAGCCGGACGACGAGATTGGCGATCGTCGACTCGGTGACCTCGCCGCGGTCGTTCCACAGCAGCACGTCGTCGACGCCGTCCGCCTCCGCGCGGGCCTCGTCGTAGACCTTGCGGTGGGTCGTCTTGTGGAAGAGAAAGCGGTCGGCGGGATCGATCGGCCGGCGGGCGAAGGCGACGCGCCGATCCCTTCGTACCGGTTCGAGGTCGTGGCTCTCGATCGCGATCGAGCCGTCCCGGGCGAGGGTCAGGCGGACGCGCTGGGATACCCGTTTGCCCTCCACCGCGTGGCCGAGACGGCGCTTCACGGCTGCGAGCTCGCACCGCCTGTCGAAGTACTCCGCCGAGTCCGCCAGCCGCTCCAGATGGCGGTCGAGGAGGTGGAATCCCGCCTCCGGCTCCCAGCGCAGCGTCTCGAGGAGCGCGAACTCCGGCTCGCTGGCGGTCACCACGAGCGCTTTGGTGAGGCACTCGCGGTACTCGGCGTCGGGGCGGGAGTCCCAGACGATGCCACCGCCGGTGCCGTACTCGGCTCGGCCGAGCTCCCGGTCGACGTGGACGGTCCGAATGGCGACGTTGAACGATGCCCGGCGCCCGGGCCCGATCGAGCCGATCGCACCGGTGTAGATGCCGCGTGGGGTGGTCTCGAGCTCGGCGATCAGCTCGGTGGTCCGCGCCTTCGGAGCGCCGGTGATCGAGGCGCTCGGGAAAAGGGCGGCGAGGACCTCCGAGACCGGTGCGTCGCAGGCCGCGGTGCAGGTGGAGGTCATCTGGAAGAGGGTCGGGTAGCGCTCGACGTCCCACAGCGAGGCGACCTCGACGCTGCCCGGGCGCGCCACGCGTCCGAGGTCGTTACGCATCATGTCGACGATCATCAGGTTCTCGGCGCGGTCCTTCTCGGACGAGCGCAAGCGTTCGGTGATCGCCCGGTCTTCGGCCAGCGTCCGGCCGCGCGGTGCGGTGCCCTTCATCGGCCGGGTGGTGAGGCGACCCTCGGCGTAGTCGAAGAAGAGCTCCGGCGACAGCGACAGCAGAGCGTGGCGGCCGGTGTCGACCCAGGCGGCGCGGCCGGCGCGGTGGCCTCTTGTCAAGTGCGTGAACCAGGCCAGCGGGTCGCCCTCGAAGGCGGTTCTAAGACGCAGGGTGTAGTTGACCTGATAGGTATCGCCGCGCGCGATCCAGGCACGGATGCGCTCGATCGCCCGGCGATGGTCCGCCTCCTCGATCGACGGCGTCCATTCGTCGTGGGCGAAGCCGTCGCCGGCACCGATGCCGCCGAGGTCGCCGGCGACCGGAGGACCGGGTTCGAAGAGAGCGAACCAGACGAGCGGCAGAGCGCCGGCCGGCCGCGTGCGAAGCGCCGGGTCGAAGGCCGAGGCCGCCTCGTAGGAGAGAAAGCCGCAGGCCTCGAGACCGTCCGCGGCGGCGGCCTCCGCGCGCTCGACGACCGCGTGGACGCGGTCTCTGCGGTCGGTCGACAGGATCTCGAGCGGCTCGTCGTACAC
This sequence comes from Thermoanaerobaculia bacterium, assembly GCA_033722395.1. GTDB lineage: Bacteria > Acidobacteriota > Thermoanaerobaculia > Multivoradales > JAHEKO01 > JAWVZD01. Next base: position 3,663 of record JAWVZD010000052.1, read on the forward strand.
CGACCACCCGGCTCGGTCGGATCTTTCGAGCAGGACGACGGGATCGCCGGGAGAGCCGGAAGGCGACATCGGTCCCCGTATTCTAGTGACCGTCCCTCGGCACCGGCCAGCCGGGTCCTCGCGCCGGGGCGCCGCACTTGGTCGCCCGTCGCGCCGAGCTGAGGTACAGTCGCGGCATCATGCCCCGCATCACCAAGGTCTACACGCGCACCGGAGACGACGGTACGACGGCGCTCGCCGGCGGCCAGCGGTTGCCCAAGGACGCTCTCCGCGTCGACACCTACGGCACGGTCGACGAGCTCAACGCCTCGATCGGCGTCGCGGTCGCGGCGGGCCCGGCCGAGGAGCTCCTCGAACCTCTGGCGACGATCCAGAACAAGCTCTTCCACCTGGGCGCCGAGCTGTCCCTTCTCGACGAGGATCGCGAGCGCCTGCCCGGGCCGCGCATCACCGCCGCCGACTCGACCGAGCTCGAAGAGCTGATGGACCGCTTGTCCGAGGGTCTTGCGCCGCTCGAGAACTTCGTTTTGCCGGGGGGAACCTCCGCCTCGGCCGAGCTCCATCTCGCCCGCACCATCTGCCGCCGGGCCGAGCGGGGGGTGGTCGCCCTGCGACGCGACGAAGGCGTCGGTGACGACGTCCTGACCTACCTCAACCGCCTCTCGGACGCGCTGTTCGTCATGGCGCGTTTCGACAACGCGGCCAAGGGGGTCGAGGACGTGCTCTGGGACAGCCGCGCCTAGCGTGCGCGGCCGAAGGCGCTAGGCGACGATCGTCTCGCGGATGACCTCTTCGAGGGTCGACACCCCGTTGCGGACCTTTTCGAGGCCGCTCTCGCGCAGGGTGATCATGCCGTTCTGGATCGCCTTCTGCCTGAGGTCGTAGGAGCTCGCCCCGGAGAGCACCAGCTCGCGCATGTCGTCGTCGATCTGCATCACCTCGAACAGGCCGACGCGCCCCTTGAAGCCGGTCTGGTTGCACTGCTCGCAGCCCTCGCCCTTGAAGAGCTTGACCGTCTTCGCCTCCTCCTCGCTGAAGCCGGCGTCGAGCAGCGCCTGATCGGGGACGCTGGTCGGCTCCTTGCAGTTCTTGCAGATCCGCCGCACCAGCCGTTGCGCCGCCACAAGATGCACCGAGGTGGCGACCAGGAACGGCTCGATGCCCATGTTCATCATGCGGTTGATCGACGAGGGGGCGTCGTTGGTGTGGAGGGTCGAGAGCACCAGATGGCCGGTCATGGCGGCTTTGATCGCCACCTCGGCGGTCTCGAAGTCGCGGATCTCACCGACCAGGATGATGTTCGGATCCTGTCTGAGGAAGGAGCGCAGGGCGGTGGCGAAGTTGAGCCCGATCTGCTCCTTCATCTGCACCTGGTTGATGCCCTGCAGGTTGAACTCGACCGGGTCCTCGGCGGTGATGATGTTGACCTCGGCGGTGTTGAGGCGCTGGATGGCGGAGTAGAGCGTGTTGGTCTTCCCCGAGCCAGTCGGGCCGGTGACCAGCACCATGCCGTACGGCCTGAGGATGGCGCTCTCGAAGGCGCGTAGCGACTCCGGCTCGAAACCGAGGTCGGACATGTCGAGCCGGAGCGTGTCCTTGTCGAGGAGCCGGGCGACGATGGTCTCGCCGTAGATCGACGGCAGCGACGAGACGCGGTAGTCGATGTCCTTGATGCGGCCGGCGAGGCGGGTCTTGATCTTGATGCGGCCGTCCTGGGGCAGGCGCTTCTCGGCGATATCGAGCTTCGCCATGATCTTGATGCGGCTGGTGATCGCCTCGCGCAGCTTGAGCGGCGGCCGCATCATCTCGTAGAGCACCCCGTCGATGCGGTAGCGGACGCGGTACTCCTTCTCGTACGGCTCGATGTGGATGTCCGAGGCACCGCGCTTGATGGCGTCGGTCAGGATGATGTTGACCAGCCGGACGACCGGGGCCTCCTCCGACTGCTGCTCCAACGCCTCGAGGTCGATGTCGTCCTCTTCCTCGAGCAGCTCGAGGTCGGCGGCCTCCTCCTCGGTGAGGTCCTCCATCACCTTCTTGAGCTCGATGGCGTGGGTCGAGCCGTAGTAGCGGTCGATCGCCGCCTTCAGGCTCGACTCCGAGGCCACCACCGGCTCGACGTCGTAGCCGGTCATGAACTTGATGTCGTCCATGGCGAAGACGTTCGTCGGATCGGCCATCGCGATGGTGACCTTGGCGCCGGACTTCGACACCGGCAGGATGGTGTACTTGCGCGTGATGTCGGCCGGGATCAGCTTGACGATCTTTTCGTCGAGCTCGATCTCGTCGAGGTTGATCGACGGCACGCCGTGGTGGATGGAGAGGAACTCCACCAGGTCCTGTTCGGTGAGGAAGCCGAGCTCGACGAGGCTCGAGCCCAGCCGGCCGCCGTTCTGACGCTGGTTCTGCAGCCCCATCTCGAGCTGCTCCGGCGTGATCCGTTCCGCCTTGATCAGCAGCTCGCCGAGTCGTTCGCTCATCGCTTCATCTCGTTGCCGAAGACGAGCCCCCACCCGGGGGCCGGGCTCCTCCAGCGCACGGCGGTACTTCGGGATGCGTGCAAACTCTTGAGCCGTCGGCAGCTTAGCAGCGCCGCGAAAAACGGGTCAAGGAAGCGAGTCACGCCGCCAGCAGGGCAGCGGCCCGCTCGACCACCGCCGCGGGCGGGATCGTCGTCAGGCACGCCTTGGGCTCGTCGAAGCGCCGGTGGCAGAAGCTGCACGGTAGCTCGCGCCACAACGCTACCCCCTCGATCGGGGGCGCCAGGGAGGCCGGATCGGTCGGCCCCATCAGGCAGAGCACCCGTCGACCGAGTGCGTGGGCGAGGTGGACCGGGCCGCTGTCGCCGCCGAGCACCAGCGCGGCGCCGCGCAGCGCCGCGACCAGGTCGGTGAGCTGGTGCGTCGGAAGGTGCCGCAGCACGCCGTCGCTCGCGGCGATGGCGCGCCGCGCCAAGGACTCCTCGCCCGGGCCGTGGACCACCACGGCTGGGCGGCCCGAGAGCCGGTGGAGCCGCCGCGCCACTTCGCCCCAGAGCTCCGGGGGGTAGCGCTTGTTCGGCCAGCCGGCACCCGGGTGGACGAGGAGGTAGCCTTGCGAAACGTCCGCCGGCGCCACCGCCTCGGGGAGGAGCCGTTCGCCGTCGTATCGCGGCGGCTCGAGCGGCACGCCCAGCGGCCCGAGCAGCTCGAGGGCGCGCTCGGTGGCGTGCGTCGAGTCGACCTCGACCGGCTCGTTGATCCAGATGCGGCTCGACGGCTCGCGGCGGCCCGCCGCGGTCGCTCCGATCCGTCGATCGGCGAGGGTGAGGGCGGCGATGACACCGGCCTTGTGGTTGCCCATCAGGTCGATCACCACGTCCGGGGCGAAGCGCCGCAGATCGCCCAGGAATCCGGCGAGCTGGCGGATCGAGGCGGCGGCGAGCGGGCGTCTTCGCCAGGTCCGCAGCCGCACCACGAGCAAGTCGTCGAGATCGGCATGTCCCCGCAGGAGGGGCGCGAACGCCTCCTCGATGACCCAGCCGATGCGCGCCTCCGGATCGTGCCGGCGCAGCGCGGTCAGGACCGGCAGGCAGTGGACGACATCGCCCAGGGAGCTGGTGCGGACGAGGAGGATGCGCATCGGTCGGTCGCCCTCTCGCTACGACGGGCCTCGCCCCTCAGTAGGGCTCGGTGCGCGCCTCCTCGAGCGGGGCGGGATCGGTCTCGACGGCGCGCCGCAACTCCTCCAATGTCGGTACCGCCGTGCCCGGCTTGTGGACCACGACGCCGGCGGCGTAGTTGGCGATGAAGGCCGCCTCGAGCGCGGTGGCGCCGGCGGCGCGCGCCAGCGCGAAGGTGCCGATCACGGTGTCGCCGGCGCCGGTGACGTCGGCCACCTGGCCGGTGCCGTGGACTGGGATGTGGGTCACCGCGTCGCCGTCGAACAGCGCCATGCCCTGGCTGCCGCGGGTCATCAGCAGGAAGTCGGCCTCGAGTCGGTCGCGCAGGCGCTGTCCGCCGTCGGTGACTCGGCCCGGCTCGTCGAGTGGCTCGCCCAGCAGGGCTTCGACCTCCTCCTGGTTCGGGGTCGCCCCGTCCATGCCGGCGAAGTCCTTTAATCGGTACCGACTGTCGCACAGTACTGTGCGCGGCTCGCCGAGCGCCGCGCGCAGCTCGCCCGCCAGCTCGGGGAGAACCGCACCGTAGCCGTAGTCGCTGAGCACAGCGACCGAGGCGCGTCCCTTCCACTCCTCGAGGCAGCGGCGGAAATGGCGTCGTTCCTCGTCGCCGATCGTCGCCTGGCTCTCGATGTCGTAGCGCGCCACCTGCTGGCGGACCGAGCTGCGCTCGCCGCCGAGGATGCGTGTTTTGGTCGGCGTACGGTAGCCGGGTTGGACGACCAGACCCTCGGTGGTCACACCGAGTTCCTCCAGGCTGCGACGCAGGCGGCTCCC
>JAWVZD010000053.1:0-8070 GCA_033722395.1 Thermoanaerobaculia bacterium
AGCAGCGTGCCGATCGAGCTGCTGGCACCGAGATAGTCGAGCACCTTTTCGCTGTGCCGGCCGACCTGGTAGCGCTCCACGAGGCCGAGGTCGCGATACCAGGTGAGCATCTCCTGGCCGTCGATCACCAGGGAGATCGGATCCGGCGAGTGGTACTCCCACCGCGCCTTGTCCGGTGCCTCGTAGGAGAACTCGCCTTCGGCCCGCAGCGGCTCAAGCAGCAGGGCGCTCTCTTTGAGCTGGACGAAGGAGGCTTCCAGGCTGTGACGTCTGGCGTTCTCGAACCGGATCCGCTCGACCAGAACGTCGAGCCGCTCGCCCGGCTCGACTCCCTCGTCACGCGGCCCCGGCGGCACCGTCTCGGCGGCGGCCGTGACGACGGGCAGGACGAAGAGAGACGCGACGACGAGAGAGACAGCTATCCAGAGAATCCGCATGTCGGAAGTACAAGCACGATCGATACCAGAGGGGAGTGCCCGAGGGCGGGTCGAGACACGATGCTACCACGGAGCGGCCGTTAGAGGATGGAGGCCTCGACCGAAGGCGTCGACCGGAGCCATCGACCGGCGGCTCCACGGTGCGCTCTCGAACCTCACCGGGCCGTCGCTTTCTTGACACTCCCAGGAGCCGGTGCTACGGTCCGCCCTCGCAACAGTGCGGAGCGAGTCGCGGCGCCTCCGATCGTGCACCTGCACGGCCGTGGCGGAGTGAGGAGATCGAGCGAACCGGGGACGATCATGTCGGTACTGGGTAACAAATACGAGTGCGTGGAGTGCGGCGTCAAGTTTTACGACCTGGGCCGCTCGAAGGCGGTCTGCCCGTCGTGCGGCACCGACCAGAACGAGGTGCCGGGCTCCGACGAGGACGAGGAGACCTCGACGTCGAAGTCGAAGTCGAAGTCGAAGTCGAAGGAGACCGAAGAGGAACCGTCCGAAGAAGTCGAAATGGAGGACGACGAGTTCGACGACGAGGACGACGACCTCGACGAGTTCGAGGACGACGACGAAGTCGAAGAAGAGCCCGAAGACGAAGAGGACGAAGACGAAGAGGACGAAGACGAGGACGACGATTGACCCCGGCGGAACGCGACCCCCATCCGTCGATCTCCCCCCCGTAGCCATCGCCCTGGGCAGCAACCAGGGACGCACCCGCGAGCAGCTCGAGCGCGCCGTCGACGCCCTGGCGGATCTCCTCGAAGGTCTGCGACTCGGACCGCTCTACCGCTCCCCTCCCGAAGACGACCGTCCGGCGCCCCCCTATCTCAACACCGCCGTCGTCGGCTATTCGAGCCTCGCGCCCGAGGCGCTGCTGGCGGCCCTGAAGAGAATCGAGTATCGCGCCGGGCGGCGACCGGCGGAGCGCCACGCTCCGAGGCCGCTCGATCTCGACCTGTTGCTGTACGGCGCCCTGAGCAGCGACCGCCCCGAGCTCACGCTGCCCCACCCGAGGCTCCGCCGACGCACCTTCGTCCTCGAGCCTCTCGCCAAGCTGACGCCGGACTGGCCCGTCCCTCCCGACGGCGAGCCGGTCGTCACGCTGGCGCGACGGGCGGGGCACGACTCGCATCTCGAGCGCCTCGCGTGGGGCGATTTGGGCTCGCTGGCGGATCGTGGCGTCACTCTGCCGCCCGGCTCGCGCTGAGCCGGCGCTGGTATCATCCGGTCGCTCCGGCCCACTCTCCAGGCATCGGCCGACCGATTCGTCCCTCACCGTGCTCGCCGTCCGCGACCCCATCCACGGCTTCATCCGCGCCGACGCCCTCGAGGCCGCGCTCGTCCAGTCGCGCCCCGTGCAGCGGCTGCGCTCGATCCATCAGCTCGGCTTCGCCTACCTCGTCTTCCCGGGTGCCGAGCACAGTCGCTTCGCCCACGTGCTGGGCACGATGGACCTGGCCGGTCGGCTCTACGACGCGGTCGCAGCGCGCAGCGACGGTCTGTTGCCGACGGCACGCGACTGCGAAGAGCGGCGGTTGGTACGGGCCGCGGCGCTCCTGCACGACATCGGTCATGCCCCGTTCAGCCATTCGGCCGAGGGGTTGTTCGCCGAGTCGATCGATCACGAGGGCATGACGCAACGGCTGCTGGCGAGCGACGAGATCGCCGAGATCTTCGATCGCCACGGCGACGGCCTCGCCCCGACCGACGTGGGGCAGCTTCTCGAAGGCCCTCCCGAGGGGCGGGATCGGCTGCTGTCGAAGATCGTCTCCGGGGAGCTCGACGTCGACAAGATGGACTACCTGCTGCGCGACAGCCTCTACTGCGGCGTGCGCTACGGCAGCTACGACCTCGATCGGCTGCTCGACACCGTCCTGCCGATCCAGGATCCCGAAACCGGCGCGTGGGGACTGGGAGTCGACGAGGGCGGTGTGCACGCTCTCGAAGCGCTGGTCATGGCGCGCTACTACATGTTCACCCAGGTCTACTTCAACGTCGTCGGCAAGGCTCTCGAGCTGCACTTCAACGAGTGGCTGCGCGAAGACGGCGTCCGGTGGTCGGTCGATACCGAGCGCTTCCTGCGCCAGGACGACATCTGGACGATGAGCGAGATGCGGCGTTCCGACAACGTGCACGCCCGCTCGGTCGTCGAGCGGGTCCACTACCCGCTCGCTTACCAGTCGGGAGAGCATCTCTCCCGCCAGCAGACCGAGAGCCTGCTCGGCATCCTGGGCGAGGTCGGCGAGATCGTCGGAGGCGAGAACCTGCTGGTGTCGCGCGCCGCCAAGGACCCGCACCGCTTCGAGCAGGATCGCGTCTGGGTCGACACCGACCGCGGCCTGGTGCCGATCCAGCAGGCGAGCCACTTCATCGCCCATTTGGAACGTATCGACCGCATCCGCGTCTATGCTCCCGCCGAGCTGCGGCAGGAGGTCGCGTCGGCGATCGCCGAGCGTCTCTGACGCCTCGACCGGCCGGGTCACGGTCGCGATCGCTCGACGGCGAGAGCCTCTTCGAGCCGATCGAGGGCGCCGCGCCAGCGATGCCTGTACTGCTCCCAGACCGACAGGCAGCGCGACAGCGAGAGGCGCTCGAAGCCCTGCTGCAGAACCGTCAGCGTGCAGCGCTCGTCGCCGGCGAGCTCGAAGGTGAGACGGGTGGCGCTCTCCCAGCCGGCCTCGTCGCGGCGGAACACCAGGACCCAGCGGCGCCCGGACTCGAGGCTCTCCTGCCGTGCCGACTCGATCAAGGGAGCACCGACCTCGTCGGTGCCGACCAGGCGCCACCCGGGTTCGCTCCCCCCCAGCGCCTCGACCTCCTCCGCCAACCAGCGCTCGAGACGCGCCGGCTCGGTCAGCCAGCGCCAGACCTCGAGCCGCGGCGCCTCGAGCTGGCGCTCCTGGCGCAGCTGGACGCCCGGAATATCTCCCTGTCGGATCGGAACCCGCATCGGCACTATCGTACCGTCGACGGCCGTTCACCGCCGTTCGGCGGGAGCTCACCGATTCTGCCGGCGCTGAGCCTGGCTGGAACGGCGAAGCCTAGAAGTCGATATAGCCGTTCCGGGTCCGCACGCTGTCGCTGCGCCGCGCCCGTACCTTGACGCTGTGCCAGCTGCCGTCGTTGCGGACGTTCGACGGGTAGTAGCCGAGGACGTACTGCTGGCGCAGCTCGGAGAGGATCTCGCGGAAGGCCGCCGGAACGTCGGCGACGCGATCGACCGATACGATCCGTCCACCGCTGTCGGCGACGGACTGCTCGAGCAGAGCGAACTCTTCTTCGTTCTGCTGGTAGTTGCGCCAGGTCGAGTTGAACGACGCCCCCTGGTGCGGTCCCTCGTCCTCGAGCCGGATCCAGTAGATCATCGCCTGACTACGCTGTGCCTTCCACAGGACGTCCTCCATGCGCATGACGCTGTGGACGTCGGCGCCGTCTGAGAGCAGCAGCACGACGCGCCGCCCCTGGCGGCTGTCGAGACGCTTCAGAGCCAGGTAGAGATGATCGTTGAGGGCGGTGTTGCCCCGCGCCTCGACGCGGTCGAGCGCGGCGTGCAAGACCTGCCGATCGGCGTCGAAATCGGTGGCGCGCAACAGGCCGTTCGAGAACAGGAAGACGGCCGCTTCGTCGAGCTCGCGCATGTCGTCGACGAACTCCTTGGCGCCGGCCAGAGCCGCCTCCAGTCGCGCGCCCTGCATGCTCTCGCTCGAGTCGAGAAGGAGTGCCGCGGTCAGCGGAATGTCGCCGCGGGCGAAGGTCACCAGCTCCTGCTCTTCGCCGTCGTCGATGATGCGGAAGTCGTCGGGGCCCAGGTCGAGCGCCCGGCGCCCGTCGCGCAGCACCGTGACGTAGAGCTGTTGCAGCGCGACACCGACGAAGTCGTCGATCTGCAGATCCGGGGTCGCCACCTCGACCCGGCGCATCGGACCGTCGACCGGAAAGACCTCGACCGCGAAGACGCGCGAGCGGAACTCCTGACCGACGTCGACGGTCGTCCGGTACGGCGCTTCGGTCACCTCCGCGACGTGCCGTCCGTCGACGTAGAAGTCGATCCGCTCGATGGCGGCGTCCGCGGGGTAGAGGTTGACGACGAACTCGGTCGGGCCGACCACCGGTGTGTTCGAGGTCGGCTCGACGATCGCCACGTCGACCCCCCGCGCCTCTTCCTGGGCCAGCATCGACCCCGGGAGAAGTAGGAGCAACGCCCACAGAGCTGCACCCCGCCTCATCGCCCCACCCCCGTACCGGAGCGGCCGAGCGCCTTCGACAGCGCCGGCAACCGAGCCGTGGCCATCTCGGTCCAGGCCATTCCGGCCTGCTCCAGGAGACGGGGCACCTTGAGATAGAGGAAGCGTGCCGACAGGCTGTCGCCAGTCGCCGCCTCGGCCGCCTGCGCGGCATGGTACGGCTCGCCACAGCGCTCGTAGACGTAGGCTAGTTGCAGGGCCAGCTTCGACTCACCGGGCAGCTTCTCGCGACCGCGTTCGAGGACCTTCTTGGCCGACTGCCAGGCATTCTTCTTCATGTAGAGCCGCGCCAGCTCCTGATAGGCGAGGCTCGACAACCAGTCCGGCACGTCGTCGCGGTCGATCAGCAGCTGGAGATGCTGCCCGGCCTCGACGTCGCGGCCGACCCGGCCCAGGTTCACCGCCAGCCGGAGCCGCGCCTCGTGGAGCGCCGGATCGACCGCCACGGCCTCCTCGAGCACCTCCACCACGTCCTCGTAGCGGGGCGTCTTCTGGTCGCCCTGCCCCATGCCCTCGAGCATGAAGCCCAGGCCGAGCTTCGCCACGCCGTTCGTCTTGTCGAGTCGGATCGCCTGCTCGAACATCGTGCGGGCGGAGATGTGGGCGCCAGAGCTGTAAACCTCGGCAGCCATCGAGGTCAGGATGCGCGACGCCAAGCGGCGGGCGTCCGGACGATCGGAGCGCTTCGCATACTGCTCGACGAGCTCCAGGGTCGTGTTGCGGGCCTGCACCGCCAGGAACGGCTCCTGGCGCAGCCGGTACTGCGAGTAGGCCTCCTTGTGGAGCAGGATGATCGGCAGCAGCAGCTCCGGATCACGACTCGTCACGCCGTCGAGCACGTCCTGCTGCACCTTGGCGATCTGATTCAGCGTGCCCATCGGGTTCCTATCGCTCACCGACGAGCCTTCGAGCTTCGCCAGCTCGAGGATCGCCCCCATCTGCCGCCCCTCGGAGAGCTGCACGAGCACCGACTCGTAGCTCGACCGCACCGCCTCCTTGTCGATCTTGCGGATCACCCGCTCGCCGGCCTCCGGACCGAGCTGCCGCACGATCTCGGAGAGGTCCGGCATCCACGCCGGCGCCATGAAGGCGCTCTTCTCCGCCGCCTGCGGCCCGAGAACGAACTCGAGACTGCCGGACTCGACGTCGCCGGTCGCCGGATCGGACATCGTCACCACCAGCTCGTAGCTGCCGCTCGGCAGATTCGGCACCTCGAACGCCGCGATCAGACGCTCCAGCCCGGCGCTCTCGTCCTGTTCGCGCTCCAGCACCCGCAAGAAGGTCCCGGGCATCGGCGTGCCGTCCTCCGCCAGCACCAGGGCGCCGACTTCGAGGCGGCCCCGACCGGAGCGGGTCGCCGCCACCAGGCTGAGCGCCACTACCTGCTCGGGCTGAAAGACCGGTCGCACCGCAGGGACGAACGACTGTCCTTTGAACATGAACGGATAGTCGACCGCCGGGGCTCCCTCGTCGACCGTCTCGCGGGCCAGGACCCACTGCTCGGTGCCCTCTGGCACCAGCGGTGGTAGCACGGCGAGCTCGGTGACGGCGAAGTCGGGCACCACCAGAGGCAAGACGTCGATCGAGGTGCCGCCCGTACGGCCGTCACGCACCATCACCCGCAGGGCGTACTCGCCAGGTGCGAGGTCGAGGTGACCGAAGAACTTCAGGCCGCTCGACTCGAGCTGGCCGCGGACCTGGGCGACGTCGAACAGCAGCGATTCGGCGATGTGGTCGGCGACCTCACCCTCCGAGTCGACGGCGTAGGCGTAGATCTCGAGCGGCAGCCGCTCACCCAGCGGTCGGCGGCCGATCTCCCCGGCGGCGATCTCGAGCAGCACCGGCACATAGGCGCGTTCGCCCGGGCCGGCCATCGGCGTCGCCAGCACGGTGGCGGCGGGACCGTCGCTCGAGACACCTCGCAGCATGTCCTGCGCGGCGCGCATCTGCCGCTGCGCCTCGCTCATCCCGCTGAAGGCGGCGGGCGGGTAGTAGCCCTGGCGATAGGACAGCTTGGCTCCACGCGGCGCATCCTTCAAGCGCACCTTCAAGCGACGGAAGTCGTCGTCGTCCGCCTGCAGATTCGACGGCTGGAAGGCCAGCACGTAGGTCACACTGGTCGACTCGAGCATCTCTCCCATGGCGTCGGAGAGATCGTTGAAGTTGCGGTAGAACTCGCCGCTGGTCTCGCGGGCGAGGAGGAAGAGGCCGTCCTGGCGGCCGCGATTGGCCGGCGAGGCACTCTCGGCGGTCAGCCGGCCGATGTCGATCGAGTGGATGGTGGCGTCGGCCCGCCGGAAGGAGTCGAGCACCTCGTTGATGCCGGCCAGGGCGTCACCGCTCCCGAACCGCTCGTCGGTGTCCACGTCCCAGATCTGACCGAACTCGACCGATTGCTGGATCTCGGTCAAGCGCTCCTGGTCGGCGGTGCCGAACAGGGCCGAGGCGTCGAAGCCTTCGGAGAGGAAGACGACGTGCTTGCGGCCGTCCAGCGGAGCCAGCAGATCGGCGAGGAAGCCGAAGGTGCTCGAGAAGTTGTCCACTCGGGCGCGCAGGTCGGCCTTCTGACTCTCCCCCTCCATCATCGAGACCAGCTCTTCGATCTCCTCGTCCGGCGCGAGGCCGCCGGCGAAGCCGCCCCCACCGCTGCTCTCCTCGCCGCGCTCGGCGCCCAGGTCGTCGACCGAGGCGCTGAGGCTCGTCGCGCGCACGACACTCTCCAGCGGGTCGATCGCCGGGCGGCCGGTTCGACTCAGGCCGAGGGTCGAAAGCGCCTGCTCGACCATGCGCCTGTCGGTCGTGAAGTTCAGCACCAGCTGTGGCCCCTGGCGGGTCGAGTAGGTGGCGACGCCGATCAGATCTCCCGGGTGGAGACTCGAGCGCACCACGTCGAGCGCCGCCTTCCGGGCTCGCGCCACCGCGCTGGGCTCGGAGAACGAGAGGTCGAAGACGAAGACGAAATGGCGCCGCGCCGCCGGGCTGGTGCCGGCGAGCTCCTGGCGGCTCTCCTCCTGCCTGAGGTCGATGACGTCGAAGCCGGAGATCACCTGCTTCTTGCCCTGGTCCAGGATCTCGAAGTCGTCCGCCGTCAGCCCGGTGATCGGATCGCCGTCTCGGGTGGTCACGTTGACCGGCACCTCGACCACCACGACCGACGTCGTATCGCTGTACTCCTGCGCCACGCCCGGCGCGGCAAAAAGAATCGACACCGTCAGCCATAGCGAGGCCGACACGATCCGTGTTCTCAATGCACTCTTCCCCATGCTCTCTGTCTCCCGCTCGCCACCGGTGCGGCTGTCTGTGAGGATTCCCTCACGCGCGTCCCACAGTAAGGAGGGGTGGCAGGCGTCGAATCCTTCGGCCGTCCGTCGGTGCGGCGCCGATAGAAGACC
>JAWVZD010000054.1:0-8041 GCA_033722395.1 Thermoanaerobaculia bacterium
CCTGAACCAGCCGAGCGACGTTGAGATTGATCAGCGCCGAGTTGTGCAGCACGTCGGCGTCGTGCTCGCCGGTGAAGATGTAGCCGGCGCCGCCCATGTCGGCGGCCAGCTGATAGACCTCGTCGAGCTCCCCTTCGAAGCAGCGGCTGCAGAACTCCGGGTCGCGCAGGTCGCCGCGCAGGAAGTCGTCGGCCGGGCTGGAGGAGAACTCGGGACGTTTCAGATCGGCGGCCCGCACCCAGTAGCCCCGTTGCTTCAGGCGCCGGACGAGATGACTGCCGATGAATCCGCCCCCACCGCAGACGAGAGCTCTCATAGAGTCTGGTCCTCGCTTGTCATCTGTATCGATCCGGATGGGCTCGGTTCACGGCAGTGTAGCAGCCGCGACCGCCTCTCGATCGGGCGATCCGACGAGGCAGCGATCCACCCAGCCGCCGACGATCTCGTGCAGGCGCTCTTGGCTCCACAGCAGCGTGAAGGTGTGGTCGGCGCCCTCGACCACCTCGAGTTGGGAGCTCGCCGCCTTCTCCAAACGCTCGATCCGATCCTCCAGCACGACCTCGGCGTAGTCCAGGCCTTCGTCGCCCTCGCACCAGAGATGCAAGAGCTCGACACCGCGCGCCTCGAGAATCCCCAGCTCGGGGCCGAGCTCACCCTTCTGCGTGGAAAGCTCGCCGGCGCGAAATTGAAGTAGCGAGCGCACGAAGCCGCGATAGTCGACCTGACCCGCCAGCGCTTTTCGCCAGTTCTTCCAGCGGAAGGAGCCTCGGGTCGCCATGCGCAGGTAATGACGTCGCATGCCCCGATTGCGGTAGTAGGTCTCGGCCTCCTCGTCGGAGCCGTGCAAGTGGCCCCGCACGTTGATCAGGGCGCAGCCCGTCACCCGCTCGTCGGCGACCGCCGTCGCGAACGCCACGTTGCCTCCGCTGCACAGTCCCAGAAGCAAGAACTGCCGTGTCCCGAAGCGCTCTTCGAGGAGGTCCATCGCTTCGCGCGTCTCCTCGACACTGCCCTCCAGGAAGGGAACCCGATCCTCTCTCCGGCCGCTGTCGCCGATGCCGGAAAAGTCGAAGCGCATGACCGGCAGGCCGCGAGCCGCGAGCTGCCTCGACAAGGTGACGTACAGGCGGTTGGGGCCGACTCTATGGAGCGTCCCGGAGTTCAGGAGCAGCACCGCCGGAGCCTCTGGCAGCCTCCGTTCCGGCTCGCTCACGATGCCGACCAGTCGGGCCTTGCTTCCGAAGTGGACGACCTGTTCTTTCATCGACAGTTCTCCACGCACCATTGCGCCAGATCGCGCATCAGTCGTTCCGGCAGCTGGATGCGACTCAGATCCTCGCTCCACGCCCAGAGGTCGTCCGCCTCCCGCTCGCGGCGTAGCTCGACGTCGAGACCTCTCGCCTTCAGCGCGCTCTCGAAACGCCCCAGCTCTCGATTGCGGCGGGAGTCGACCAGCAGGACTCGCTCGGCAGAGGTGGTCGCCTCGAAATCGAGGTCGACCGCCTCGAGCGAGCTCCAGAGCTCGGGAGACATAGGATAGCCGAGCCACTCCGGCGGCCGGTCGGATCTCGACTCGGAGCGCGACTTGACGTGTGCCTTGCGTAACGCGAAGCGCATCTTGGCGCGCATCTCCCCGACCAGCGCCTCGCCCGACAGCACCGGATCGAGGAGAACGAGCGCGGACGGACCGGAGTCGTCACGGCTCCACTGCCAGGCCAGGGTCGCACCGAGGCGCATTCCGATGAGACAGACGCGCGAGGTCTCGGCGCGCCGGCGCGCCTCGTCGACCGCCCGCGCCGTGTCCTCCAGCCAGCGCTCGACCCGACCGTCGGCCGGTGAGCCGGCCGAGTCGCCGGTGCCGTAGTAGTCGAAGCGCAGCACCGGAAATCCGCTGCGGGAGAGCTCGACCGCGAGCTGGCGGGAGGCTCGGTGGAGGCTCATGTACTCGTAGCCGACGGGGGGACAGAAGACGATCGCCGTGTCGCGATGCTCGTCGGCTCGGGGCGGGTGGTAACAGGCGAAGATCTGCTCGTGCTCCGGGCCGAGGAAAAAGCCTTCGAAGAGCTGCGGAGTCGATTTATCCTCGCTCTGCTGTGGATCGAAGAGTGTCGCCAGCGAGGCGACGGTCGGATAGCGGAACAGGTCGATCACCGAGACACGACGACCGTAGATGCCGTGCAGTCGACTGAAGACCTGCAGCAGCAGCAGAGAGTGACCGCCGAGATCGAAGAAATTGTCGTGGCGCTCCACCGATTCGACCTTGAGGACCTCCGACCAGATCTCGGCGATCTGCCGCTCGGTCGGACTCAGATCGTCCGGCCGTTCGGGTTCCTGCGCCGCGGTCGGTAGGCTGGGATGCTCCGTCGAAAGCTCCTGCGGGAGCTCGAGTTTGGAGCGATCGACCTTGCCCGTGGGTGTCCGAGGCAGCCGCTCGAGCCCGACGAAGTGGGACGGCACCATGAAGCGCGGTAGGCGGTCACGTGCGTACTGGCGCAGGGCGTCGACCGAGACCGACGGGCCGGCGGACTCGAAGTAGGCGACCAGGCGCTCGTCGTTCTCCCCGAACTCCACGACCTCGACCGCGGCCGCCAGCACGTCCGGTCGCTGCGACAGCACCGCTTCGATCTCGCCCAGCTCGACGCGGTAGCCGCGGATCTTGACCTGTCGATCCCGACGGCCGAAGAAGTCGACCCGTCCGTCCGGCAGCCAGCGGCCGACGTCGCCGGTGGCGTAGAGGCGCTGGCCCGGTTCGGCGGCGAAGGGGTGAGGCCCGAAGCTCTCCGCCGTCAGGGCGGGTCGGGCGAGATAGTCGACCGCCAGGCCGGGTCCCCCGAGGTGGATCTCCCCCGGTACGCCGATCGGACCCAGGCGCCGGGCGGCGTCGAGGACGAAGACCTCGCGACCGGCGATCGGACGACCGAGGGAGACGCGCTCACCGAGCTCGCTCGGCTCGCTGATGACGTTGCAGATCGCCAGCATGGTGCATTCGGTCGGTCCGTAGCCGTTGACGATCCGTCCGCCGGACTCCAGGTGCTCGAGCGCCGTCCGAACGTGGCTCGGCGAGAGCACGTCGCCTCCGACCACCATCTGCCGCACCGACCCGAGAGCGGTCGGATCGGTCTGCATCATCTGGTGGAAGAGAGTCGTCGATAGGTGGAGGAGCGAGATCCGGTCTCGCCTGATGAGCTCGGCGAGTCCTTCGAGAGTGGGGGTCTCGGGCGGAGCGATGACCAGTCGCGCACCGTGCAGGAGAGCTCCCCAGATCTCCATGGTCGACGGATCGAACGAGATCGAGCTCAGGAGCAGCAGCGTCTCGTCCTCTCCATAGGTGATGTAGTCGACGCCGTGCACCAGTCGGACCACGGCCTGGTGCGGGATGCGCACACCCTTCGGCCGCCCGGTCGTGCCCGAGGTGTACATCACGTAGGCCACATCGCCGGGCCGCACGCGGATCGCGGTCGGTTCCTCCATCGAGGGCCTCCGCTCCGCGCGGCCACCGATCGCCTCGGAGTCGAGATCGAGGAGCGGAACGTCGCTTCCCTCGAGGAGTCCCGACCACCGCTCGCGGGTGAGCACCACCTGCGGGCGGGCGTCCTGGACCATGTCGGCGAGCCGTTGCGGCGGATAGGAGGGGTCGAGCGGCAGGTAGGCTCCGCCGGCTTTGAGCGTCGCGACGATCGCCACGACGAGCTCGAGAGAGCGCTCCATCAGGATGCCGACGATCGCATTCGGCTCGACGCCGAGGCGGCGCAGCTCGTACGCCAACGCCTCCGCGCGCGTGTCGAGCTCGCCGTAGGTGAGCTCCTGGTCGCCGAACGCCACCGCTACCGCCGCGCGGCGCCGGCTCACCACGGCAGCGAACACCTCGTGAATCAGTCCCTCTTCGGGCGGAGGCGGCGAGACGGCCCGCCCCCATTGGAGCAGCTGGCGGCGTTGGTCCTCGGAGAGCAGGTCGAGCGCCGAAATCGGTCGCGTAGGGGTACGCGTCGCCTCCTCGAGCAGGATGGCGAACTGTTCCAGGAACCGCTCGACGGTCTCCCGGTCGAACAGGTCGGTGCTGTATTCGACGCCGAGAAGAAGCGAGTCCGAGCCCTCTTCGACGGCGATCGCCAGGTCGGCCTTGGCGGTGCCGGTGTGCACCCTGTCGGGTCCCAGCATCGGGGCCGGTGCGAGACCCTCGAGAGCGAGCTGCGGCGGGGGCTCGCTCTCCATCTCGAAGAGCACCTGGAAGAGGGGATTGCGACTGACGTCACGCTCCGGCTGGAGCTCTTCGACCAGCCGCTCGAAGGGCGTGTCGGCATGCTCGAGCGCCCCCAGGGTGGCCTCGCGCACTCGGTCGAGGAGGGTGGTGAAGTCGGGGTCCCCGGCGAGGTCGAGGCGCAGCACCACGGTGTTGACGAACAGGCCGACGAGGGGCTCCGTCTCGGCTCGTCGCCGCATCCCGACCGGCACGCCGACGAGGAGATCGGTAGCGCCGGTGAGGCGATTGAGCAGAACGGCGAAGCCGCTCAACAGGAGCGTGAACAGAGTGACCTTCCGCTCGCCGGCGAGGGCGCGGAGCCGCTCGAGTGCGTCACGGCTCACGCGATGCGACGCCCAGGCGCCGCGATAGGTCTGCACCGGCGGTCGTCCTCGATCGCTCGGCAGCTCGAGCACGGGGAGCTCGCCGCCGAGCCGCTCCCGCCAGTACTCGAGCTCGCGGACGGCTCCGGGGCTGGTCGCGTTGCGCCTTTCCCAAGCGGCGAAGTCGGCGTACTGGATCGGCAGATCCGGCAGCTCGGTGTCGTCCCCTCCGGGCCTGCGGTAGAAGTAGCCGAGCTCTTCGAAGAGAGTCGGCAGAGACCAGGCATCGACGATCGAGTGGTGGAGAGTGAGCAGGAAGAGGTGCCTGTCGGCGGCGAGGCGAAACAGGAAGGCGCGTGCGAGCGGCGCTCGCGTCAGGTCGAACGGCCGGGCCGCCTCCCGGTTGGCCCGCTCGAGAGCGACGACCTCGGCCTCGTCGGCGCCGAGGTGAGCGAGGTCCTCGCTCCGGAGGGGGATCTCGACCTCCGGCATCACCTCCTGGACCGGCTCACCGCTCTCGGTCGCGAAGCGGGTGCGGAAGACGGCGTGACGCCGTGCGAGCTCGGCGAGGCTCCGCTCGAGGCGCGCCGCGTCGAGCGCTCCGTCGAGAAACAGGGCGATCGGAACGACGTAGACGGGGCTCTCGGGGTGGAGCTGGTCGAGGACCCAGAGCCGGCGCTGCGCGAACGAAGCGGGGAAGGTCCGCGCCGTCGCGGTGCGCTCGCGCAACAGCCGCTCGAGCAGCTCCCGCTCCTCGTCGGCTGTAGGCCTTTCGTCGGTCTCGGGGGTCGTCACGACTTCGATTCTCGCTCGGCCAGGAGCGCTCGCAGGGTCTCGCGAACCTCCTCCTCGGAAAGCTCGTCGAGCTTGGCGAGGAGCGCTTCGTCGCCGGCGGGGATGGCGCCTTCCCGCCCGCTCCGGGTTCCCCCGACCTCTCTGTCCATCGTCTCGGCGAGGCGCTGGGCGATGCGTCGAATGGTCACCCCTCGTAAGTGCATCTCGAGGCTGAGCGGCTCGTCGCGCTCCTCCAGGAAGCGGTTGACGATGACGGCGGCGCGCAGAGAGTTGCCCCCGACCTCGAAGAAGCTGTCTTCGATTCCGACCTCTGCGAGACCCAGAACTTCGCACCACAGTCTCGCCAGGCACCGCTCGACGGGCGAGCGCGCCGCGACGATGCTCCCGTCGGCTCGATCGGCGGCGGGCTCGGGTAGCGCCTCCCGGTCGATCTTGCCGCTCGGCGTTCGCGGCAGCTCGTCGAGGGGTCGGATCGTATCGGGAAGCATGAAGGGGGGCAGTCGGCTCTCGAGCTCTCGCCTCAGGCCTCTCCCGTCCTCGAGCGAGCCCGTGACGAAGGCGGCGAGCACGACTCCGGCGCCGATGCGGCGCTGACAGACCGCCGCCTCGCTGACACCGGGCAGGGCGGCGAGGGCCGCCTCGACCTCCTCGAGCTCGACCCGGTGGCCGCGGATCTTCACCTGGGTGTCGGCACGGCCGAGGAACTCGATCGTGCCGTCGTCTCTGCTGCGGCCGAGATCCCCGGTCCGATAGAGGCGACCGCCCGGAGATTCGCCGGCGGGGTCGGGGAGGAAACGTTCCGCGGTGAGCCGCGGCCGATTCACGTATCCCCGCGCGACGCCGGGCCCCGCCACGAAGATCTCCCCCGTGACGCCCGATCGCACCTCGGCGAGACTGTCGTCCAGAATGCGGATCGAGGTGCCGGGGATGGGGCGTCCGATCGGCACTCGAGACCCCGCCTCCTCGGAGGGAATCGAGCGATGCGCCGAGCACCAGACCGTGGCCTCGGTCGGACCGTACTCGTTCACCAGCTCCGTGCCCGGGAGCCGCGCTCGATGTCGTCGCGGCAGACTGGCTGGGCAGGTCTCTCCGGCCACGATGACGGTTTCCAAGCTCGTGAGTCTCGAAGCCATGGCCTCTTCCAGCACCAGCGCCCACAGGCTCGGAAGGATGCACAGATGAGTCACCCGGTAACGCTCGATCGACTCGGCGATGGCGTGGGGATCTCCCTGCCGTCCTTCCTCGGCCAGGATCAGAGTGCCGCCGGTGAGAAGCGGCCAGTAGAGCCCGACCACCGAGCTGTCGAACGACAGCGGCGAAGTCAACAGGAAGCGCTGCGGTGGCTCGCCGTACCATTCACGCCGAGCCAGATTGGAGTAGGCCAGGTTGCGGCGCGTCACCATGACCCCCTTGGGACGGCCGCTCGAACCGGAGGTGAACATGACGTAGGCGAGCTCGTCGAGATGCGGCCGGGGAGGCGGCGCGGCGACGCCGGGGGTAGCGGCCTCGCCGTCGATGCCGTCGATCTCGATGACGGGGAGGCCGAAATTCGCCTGCTCTCGACTCGCCGGACCGGCGACGATAGCGTCGGCCCCGGCCTCGTCGAGCATCAGCTCCAAGCGCTCACGCGGATAGGTCGGATCGAGCGGTAGATAGGCGGCCCCGGCCCGGAGCACGCCGAGCATCCCGATCGGCGTGTGGACCGAGCGGTCGGCCACGAGGCCGACGATTCCGGCCTCCTTCGGGAGACGCCGCCCGAGCTCGCGGGCCAGAGAGTCGGCCCGTTCGAGCAGCTCGCCGTAGGTGAGCGTCGTCTCGCCGCAGCGCACCGCGATCTGCCCCGGCCGGCGTGCCGCCTCCTCGGCTAGCAGCGCCGAGACACATTCGCGAGGCTCGGTCGAGCGGGGCGCTCCGGCCGGCACGGAGGCACCGTCCGAAGACTGGTCGTCGAAGGAGAGCTCGGAGAGCCGCCGCGCGGGATCGGCGACCGCCGCGGCGAGGATCCGGAGCCAGTCCTCGGCGAGGCGCTCGATCGTCTCCTCGCTGTAGAGATCGGTGGCGTACTCGAGGCAGGCCCGATACCCACCGGCCGTCTCTCGCAGGATGAGCGCGAGCTCGAGTCGGGCCGTCTCGTGGTCGAGATCCAGAAGCTCCAGCTCGAGCTCCGCGACACCCGGCGCGGACAGAGCCGGCTCGGGCAGAGCGACCGGAACCAGGTTGAACCAGACTTGGAACAGTGCGTTGCGACTCAGATCCCGCTCCGGGACGAGCTCTTCGACGAGCCGCTCGAAAGGCATCTCCTGGTGACGCGCCGCCTCTTCGACCGTGTCGGACACGCGGCGCAAGAGGTCGGAGAACCGCGGGTCGCCGCCGAGGTCGGTGCGCAACACGACCGTGTTGACGAAGAAACCGAGCAGCTCCTCGAGGTCGGTGTGGCCGCGGCCGGCGAACGCCGTCCCGACCGCCAGGTCGTCCTGGTCGGTGCGCCGGTGCAGCAGCGCGAGAAAGGCCGCCAGCAACACCACGAAGGGAGTGCAGCCCCGGCTTTGCGCCAGCCGTGCGACCGCGCCGCGCATCGTCGGCGCGACATCGAAGTAGTGGGTCGCACCGTGGAAGCTCTGGCTCTCGGGTCGCTCGAAGTCGGGCGGGAGCTCGGTCGGCGAGATGTCTGCCAGGCGCTGGC
>JAWVZD010000055.1:0-7991 GCA_033722395.1 Thermoanaerobaculia bacterium
CATCGAACGACGGCCGGCGGCGGAGCCCCTCCTGGCGCGGGTCGAGCAGGCCGTAGCCGCGGGCGGCGAGCTGCCACCAGTAGATCCGCTCCGCTAGGCCACTCGCCAGGAGCGGTACGCAGTAACGCACCAGATAATCGGCCTGCCTCTCCTCGTCGACCGACACAGCCCGACCGGCCGGTGAATGTGGTCCTTCCCACAACGGCCAATTCACCTCGGTGATCCAGAAGCGCGGCGCTCCCAGCCGGGCCGTCTCGCCGATCGCCCGCATCAGGGTCGCCTTGCCGAGAGTGTCGAATCCGAGCTGGGTGTTCTCCGGTGCGCCCCGGCGATCGACGTAGAGCAGGCAGGAGACGACGTCGAGCCGCACCGTCTCGGCCTGCCGTGCTCTCGGGTAGTTCAGGGCTGCCGCCAGAGCGTGCGGCTCGAAGTCGATCACCGCCGGCCCCAGTAGCTCGACGTCGCCCACGGCGCGCAACTCCTGCGCCGCGACGCGCAACAGCTCGAGATACTCGCCATAGCTCCACAGACCCCACTTGCTACGGTTGATCGCTTGCCCGATCTGGAAGCGGCGGCCGTACGGCGAGAACCGCCGGCCGATCGCCGCGACGGCCCGCCGCCAGCGGTCCGGATCCCGCACCAACTCGCGAATCTGAGGCAGCGCGAAGACGAGATCGATCTCGCGCTCGGAGAGCTCTCGCGCCAGTTCCGCCTGCGCCTCCCAACTCTCCTCCCAGGGGTGGAGCCTGATCAGGACCTGACCTGTGCCGAGCGCTTCGACCGCCGCCACCAACTCGGCCGTCGGGACGCTACCCGGGCCGATCGCCACTCCGACTCCCGGCCAGGCGACCGGCTCGCTCCAGCGGGACCTTTCGAGCCGACGATACCGCCGACGGACACGCGGCGTCGTCGCCATCGCGGCGGAGAAGGCTCGCAGATGCGACCCGAAATCACCCAGTCGCGCACTCCAGCGGTCGAGCCGCCCGGCATGCTGATGCGGCTGATCCGACAATCGGTCCCAAACCGCCTTGTCCCGACGACCGGCGCCTTCCGGTGGGGGTGGAATGTGTGTGTACGGCTTGCGCAGGAAGATCGCCTGACCGACCCGGCGGGCGGTGCTGCGCAGCGACTTCTTGCCCTCGACGCGAAGAAGATAGAGGGCTCGGCAGACACGGTAGAGCAGACGCCGATAAAAGCCCGCCGAGCCGTTCCAGTAGTGATCGAGATATTGCTGCTCGAGCTCGGACTGGACGAATCCCAGGCGGCAGAGATCACGCGTCCGGGCGAGCAGGGAGACGCGACGGCGACGGCGCATCCGGTTCAGGTCGATCAGATGGACCGTCAACGAGGTCCAGGCCGGATCGTCCGGCGTCAGCAGCAGGTTGCCGATCGACAGATCCCGATGCCAGAAGCCGGCGTCGTGGAGCCGCCGGGCGGCGCCGGCGATCGCCTCCACGAAGGCCTCTGCCCGGAGCTGGGGAAACTCCGTCTCCAGGGCCCCGCGAGCCAGCGCTCGGAAGACGTAGCGCGCTTCGACGAAACCGTCGAGCTGGCGTGAGACGTAGAGCGACGGGCCGTCGGGACGTTCCGACTCGACGAGGAAGAACGGTTCCGGTGTCGCCACGCCCGCCTCGCGCAGAGCCCAGGCCATCCTCCAGCTCCACGCCGCCTTGCTGCCACGCACCCTGCGCTCGAGGCGCCGCCGCCAGCCCTGATTGCGGAACAGCTTCACGACCGCCCGCTCGGCGCCCGCCGCGGTCTCGATCTCGACGCTGTAGAGGTAGTTTCGACCCCAGTGGACGGTCTCGATCGCACTCGCCGGATCGCTGATCCGCTCCACCACGGATTCGAGGTCCGCGACACCCAGCCGCGCGTTCCACTCGCCCCAGAAGCCGGAGGTGACGAACGGCTTCGTCCGCATCGGGGTTGTCCGGACGGCCGGCCTCAAACCGGCACGACCTCGAACTCGTCTCGCTCCAGCGAGGGATCGCTGCGGATGTCGAGTCTCCGTCCGAGCTCCTGCTCGACATCCTGTACGACGCGGCTCTCGGGTCCCTCGAGCGCCGTCTCGACTGCCGGATGGACGATCACCAGGACGTCGACGCCGACGAAGCGATGCTTCGAGCGCAGGATCTCGCGACGCAACGCCAGGCAGGTCGTGGTGGTCGTCTTGACGCGCCCGTATCCCCCGCAGTCCGAACAAGGCTCGGTCAGAACCCGCATCAGATTGGCCCGCGACCGCTTGCGGGTGATCTCGACCAGACCGAAGTCGGACAGGGCGAGCGCCTTGCTCCGCGCTCTGTCCCGCTCGAGCTCGCGGCGCAGCTCCTCGAGCACCCGCTCGCCGTGCTCGGTCCGCTCCATGTCGATGAAATCGACCACGATGATGCCCCCCAGATCGCGCAACCGGATCTGGCGCACCAGCTCCCGAGCCGCCTCGAGATTCGTCTTGAAGACCGTCTCCTCCAGGTTGCGGCCGCCGGTGAAGCGGCCGGTGTTGACATCGATCGCCACCAGGGCTTCCGTCGGATCGATCACCAGGTAGCCACCGGAATCGAGCCAGACCTTGCGGCGCAGCGCTGCATCGAGCTGGGGCTCGAGGTCGTGGGCGTCGAACAGTGACTCCTCGCCGCGGTGCTCGTAGACGCGCTCGGCGAGCGACGGTTGCACCCGATCGACGAAGCCTGCCAGCTCGCGGAAGACCTCGCCTCCCTGGACGCGGATCTCCTCGAAGCTCGGTCCGACGAGGTCGCGCACGACGCGTAGGGCCGGGTGGAGATCGCGGTGTACCAGGCTGGGCGCCACGGAGCGCTCCGCCCGCGCCTCGATCTCCTCCCACAGGCCGGACAGGTAGCGCTCGTCCTCGACGAAGTCCTCCCTCCGCCGCCCCTCGCCGGCGGTGCGGACGATGAAGCCGTGCGGCGTCCCCAAACTAGCGACCAGCTCTACCAGCCGCTCGCGCTCTTCCGGCTCTTCGATGCGGCGCGACACCGCTACCCGGTCGGTGCCCACGAGAAAGACCAGAAACCGCCCCGGCAGAGCGATCTGGGTGGTCACGCGGGCGCCCTTGCCCGGCAGTGGATCCTTGACCACCTGAACCAGCAGCTCCTCGCCCTGCGAGACCAGCTCCTGAATCGGCCGGATCACCGGGAGATCCCCGTCATCGGCCGACTCCGCTCCGGCCGGCTGGGCATCGTCGACGTAGAGGAATGCGTCGCGACCGAGGCCGACGTCGACGAAGGCCGCTTGCATGCCGGCGAGCGCCCGGCTGACGCGCCCCTTGTAGATGTTGCCGACGACGCCCCGGCGCTCGTGCCGCTCGACGAACGCCTCGACCAGTCGGCCGTCTTCGAGGACCGCGACACGGGTCTCGAACGGGTCGGTTTGGATGAGCAGGCGATGTTGCATGGCGACACCGAGCTCCGGGCCGCGAACACCCGGATCGACCTCGACGGAGGCGGCGGTCAGCGATTGACGTGACGGCGGAAGTCTACTCCCAGGATCAGTCCGACGGCGATCAGATTGGCGATCATGAACGAGCCGCCGTACGACAGAAGGGGTAGAGGGATTCCGGTGATCGGCACCAAGCCGATGACCATCGAAGTGTTGTAGAGGACGTGGAAACCGAAGGCCGACAAGAGCCCCACCACCAGCAGCACGCCGGCCCGGTCGCGCGCCCGCATGGCGATCTCGGCCCCGTTCAAGAAGTAGATGGCGTAGAGAAACAACACCACAGCCACGCCGACGAAGCCCCACTCCTCGGCCAGCACCGCCATCACGAAGTCGGTATGGCGTGCCGGCAGGAAGCGCAGCTGGCTCTGCGTGCCCTGCATGTAGCCGCGCCCGAGAAGCTCGCCCGAGCCGACGGCGATCTTGCTCTGCTTGAGCTGGTAGCCGGCCCCGAGCGGGTCGCTCTCCGGCGACACGAAGCTCCTGACGCGCTGCTTCTGGTAATCCTGCATGGCAAACGACCAGACCAGCCCGCCCACCAGAGCGACCACCAGCAGACCGGCGACCACGACGCGACCGCGCAGACCCGATACCGCCAACATGCCGCCAGCGAGCGGCACGAACATCGCTGCGCTCCCCAGATCACTCTCGAGCGCGATCAACACCATCGGCCCCAGGGTGATGACACTGGCGAGCACCGTCTGCGGAATGCTCAGCACCTTGCGGTTCGCTTCCGCCAGATAGGAGGCCAGGACGAGGACGGTCGCGAGCTTGGCGAACTCGGCCGGCTGGCCGCCGAAGCCGGCGACGCCGAGCCAACTACGGGCTCCGCCCGCCTCGTGCCCGACGACCAGCACCAGCACCAGGCTCACCAGCGACAGACCGTAGAGCGGCCAGGCGAAGGCGATCAGCAGCTGATAATCGATACTGAAGACGACCAGCATGACCAGGAGACCCACACCGATCCAGGCGGCCTGTCGCGGCAGGTAGTCGACAGCGAGCTCGGAGCTGGCGCTGTGCACCGTAGCCAGGCCGATCGCCATCAGCAGGAGAGCTGCGACCAGCAGTCCCCACCGTACGCTGCCCAGACGCAGCAGCAGCCCGAGAGGCTCGTCAGCGTGTGCCGAAATACGTCTCATAGACCAGTTTCGCCAGCGGTGCGGCGGCCTGGGAGCCCCGCCCGCCGTGCTCGACGAACGACACCACGACCAGCTCCGGCGCGTCGACCGGTGCGAACGACGCGAACCAGGCGTGGTCGCGACGTTCGTACGGCAGGTCCTCGCTGTCGATCCATGTCACCTGCTCGACCACTTGCACGGTGGCCGTCTTGCCGGCGATCTCGACCTCTTCGAGCCGGGCCGAAGCGCCGGTCCCCTGCTCGTTGACCACTGCCCACAGGGCCTCCCGTACACGCTCGAGCTGATGCGGATCGAGCTCGACGCGGTGACGCTCGGCCTCTCCGCGCACCAGGTGCGGTTCCACCGTCCAGCCGCCGTTGGCGACGATCGCCATCATCGCCGCCATCTGCAGCGGCGTCACCAGCAACGGCCCCTGTCCGATCGCCACCGAGATGGTCTCGCCGACGTACCACGGCGTACCGCGGGCCTCGCGGCTCCAAGCGTCGTCCGGCACCAGGCCGGCTTTTTCACCGGCGATCTCGATCCCGGTCGGTCGCCCCAGTCCGAAACGACGCGAATAGTCGGCGATGCGATCGATGCCCAGCCGCTGACCCATGGTGTAGAAGTAGATGTCGCACGACTCCTTGATCGCCTCGCGCATGTTCACGTTGCCGTGGCCCTGTCGCTTCCAGCAGCGGTAGCGGTGGTTGTAGAAGTACGCCGCGCCGCCGCAATAGACCGACTCTCCCGGGTGGGTGACGCTTTCGGAGAGGGCCGCCGTAGCGACGACGATCTTGAACACCGAGCCCGGCGAGTAAGTGTTCTGGACCGTCCGGTTCTGCAGCGGATCGTGCGGCGCCTTGACGATCGCCTGCCAGCTCCGTGGATCGAGCCGGCGGGCGAAGACGTTCGGGTCGTACGACGGCGACGAGACCATCGCTCGGACGGCGCCGTCGCGCGGATCGAGCGCCACCACCGCGCCGACCCGGTCCTCGAGATACCGTGCCACGACTTGCTGGATGGCGAGATCGATCTCGAGCGGCAGCTCCTCGCCCGGCCGCGCCGGCGTGCGCCCGTGCTCCCGCTTGACCCGGCCGCGATGGTCGACCACGACGCGTCGCTCGCCGCGGGTGCCGCGCAGCACCTCATCGTAGGCTGCCTCCAACCCGACGATGCCGACCTGATCGCCGCGGCGTAGCGAACCCTCCGAGCTCTCGATCCTAGGCTCGCTCGCTTCGCCGAGATAGCCGACCAGATGAGCCGTATGGGCACCGTGCCGATAGAGCCGCACGTGGCTGACCTCGATCTCGAACTCCGGGTACTCGAGCGAGCGGGCCTCGAGCTTCGCGACCTCCTCCAGAGTGAGATCCTCGGCCACCATGACGACACCCGCCGGGGACGTCCACTGCGCCTCCAAGCTCTCGGGGGTCGGGCCGAGGATCCCCTCGACGAACGAGCGACTGGCCTCGAGATCCCGGCTTCGACTGGGGTGCAACAGCAGGTTGTAGCTCGGTACGTTCTCCACCAACGGCGCACCGGTGCGATCGTAGATCAGGCCGCGCGGCGCCTTGATGACCCGCTTGCGCAGGCTGTTGTGCTCGGCCAGCTCTCGGTAGCGCTCACCATGCGCCACCTGCACGACCCAGTAGGAGGCCGCGATCAGAACCAGTGCGGCCACGAAACCGAGCTGCAGCCGTGGCACCCGGGCGACGATCTCCGAGTAGTGTTCTCTGACCTTGCGCATCACCGTGGGCTCGGGGCTCCGGCGGGGCCCCCTAGAACCGCAGTCGATCTTCTCGCGACTTGCGCCACCGCTGCAACGACCCGGCGAGCCTGCGACGAGCTTGGAAGACCAGCGCACCGAGCAGCGCGGTCGAACCGATCGTCCACAGCACGCTCTCGAGCGACGGCAGGTTCGGATCGGGGAGCAGCAGCACCACCAACAGGACGAGAACCGCCCGCTGCACGGCCGCCGCCACGGCGTAGAGCGCCGCCGCGCCGCCGGTGCTGAGCTTGGCGAGGTTGGCGACCGCCAGGGCGACGCCGTATCCGACCAGGGTGTCGGCGAAGCCGTTGAGACCGAACGGTCCGCCGGACAGGGCATCGGCGGCGAGTCCGGCGGTCAACCCCACCGCCAGCCCCGTCAGGGTGTTCGACTCGGCCGCCCAGGCGACGACGAAGACCAGGAAGAGATCGACGCGGGCGGGGAACCAGTCGACGAACCGTGCTCCCACGCTGTGCAGCAGGGCCACCAGGCCGAGCAGCACGAGGAACCTAAGGAACCGCATCGATCGTCGCCTCCTCGAGCTCGTCCGGCAGTCGCTCGGTCGCCAGCACGTAGGCGCGATCGAGCTGCCCGAAGTCGACCGCCGGGGCCACGTCGATGTCGTAGAACAGCTCGTCGCCCTCCTCGACACGGGTGATCCGGCCGACCGGGATCGAGCGCGGATAGATGCCGTCGATCCCCGCCGTCACCACCAGGTCGCCGATCCGGACATCGCTGCGCAGCGGGATGAAGTCGAGCTTCAGCATGCCGCCCTCCCCACCCCGTACGACGCCCTGGCGGCGCGTCCGCTGCAGCATCGCTCCGATCGTGGCCGAGCGATCGGTCAGGAGTTGCACCTTCGCATACGGCCCACTGACCGAGATCACCCGGCCCACCACCCCCTCGGGCGCCACCACCGCCTGGTCGACTCCTACGTCGGCGCCGGCCCAGAGCACCAGTGATCTGAGCCAGGAGACATGGTCGACGTAGATCACGTCGGCCACCACCAGGGGCGGCGCACCGGCGTGGCGGTACTCGACCGCTTCAGCGAGACGCTCCATCCTCTCGGCGGCGTCGAACCACAGGATCCGCTCGTTCTCGAGCCGAGCGAGCTCGCGCCGCAGACGCCGATTCTCCTCCAGCAGACTGGTGCGCACGCGCCAGCGGATCGATAGAGCGTCGACCAGGTCGGCACCGTGATCGACCAGCCGCGCGAACGGTGCGACAGCGCCGAGCGCGAACGCCTCGAGGCGACTCGGCTCACCGCCCGACTCGGCAGCCTGGGCGGTCAGGACGAGCAACTGGAGGAAGAGAGCCGCGGCGAGGATCCAACGGACGTGGCGCTCGCTCACCGGGCTACAGCAGCGTCACCTTGCGGAGCAGGTCCATGTCCTCGAGCATCCGACCGGTGCCGAGAACGACCGCCGCTAAGGGATCGTCCGCCAGGACGACCGGCAGGCCGGTATCGGAGCGCAGCCGCTGATCGAGGCCGCGGAGCAGAGCGCCGCCGCCCGACAGGACGATGCCGCGATCCATGATGTCGGCGGAGAGCTCGGGTGGCGTGCGCTCGAGCGCCATGCGCACCGCCTCGGTGATGGTCGCGACCGGCTCGGAGAGCGCGTCACGAATCTCCTCGTCGGTGATGGTTATGTTCTTCG
>JAWVZD010000056.1:0-7973 GCA_033722395.1 Thermoanaerobaculia bacterium
AAGGGCGACGCTCCGGCGCGCGATCTGGCCGCCGGTCAGGTGGTCTTCGACATGCTGCAGTGTGCGCGCTGCCACCCGGCGGGAGACGCCGCGGCCTCGGCCGTCGGCGTCGCGGCCACCGAGCTGGCGCCGTCGCTTCTCTTGGCCGACGAGCGGCTGCGTCACGACTGGGTGCCGGCCTGGATCAAGGATCCTCAGAGCTGGGTGGCGGGTACTCGCATGCCGGCCAATTTCCAGAAGATGCCCGACGGCAGCTTCAAGTCGCCGCTGGTCAACGCCATCGATGCCCCGATGTTCGCGCGGCAGAAGCAGGAGCTGATGCGCTACTTCTCGTCCGAGGAGGAGCTGCGCGGCTACCTGGCCGATGTCGATCGGGTCACCGCGGCGCTCCGAGACCACATCTGGACGCTGAAGTGAGCTAGGACTACGCCGAGGTCGGGCCGTGTGACATCATCGGCTTCCAGCTTCTTACGCAAACCCAAAGAGGAGACCGAAGTATGAAGTCCAATCGAATCGTCCTGCTCGTCGCGCTCGTCGCGACGATCGTGGCAGTCGCATGTGGCGGCGGCTCGGAGCCGGCGGCCACCGAGAGCGCCTCATCCCAGCCGGCCGAGCCGAGTGCTCCCGCCGGCCCGACCGGGTCGATCGCCGGCACCGTCACCTACGTCGACGGCGACCCCGACACCCAGATCGCGATGGACGCGGACCCGGTCTGCGTGTCGTTGCACCCCGACCCCGTCGAGACCCAGAAGATCGTCGTCAGCGACGGCAACCTGGCGAACGTCTTCGTCTACGTCAAGGAGGGAGTCAGCGGTAGCCATCCGACCCCTTCCGAGTCGAAGCTCCTCGACCAGAAGGGATGCCGCTACAAGCCGCACGTCTCCGGCATCCAGGTGGGACAGACCTTGGTGATCCGCAACAGCGACGCGACGCTCCACAACGTGCACGCGACGCCGGAGAAGAACGCCGAGTTCAACAACGGCCAGCCGTTCGAGGGTATGGAGCTCGAACATCAGTTCACGGTGCCCGAGATCATGGTGCCGCTCAAATGCGACGTCCATCCGTGGATGAACTCGTACATCGGCGTGGTGGAGCACCCGTTCTACGCCGTCTCGGCCGAGGACGGCTCGTTCACCATCGACGGCCTGCCCGCCGGTGACTACGTCGTCGAGGCCTGGCACGAGGAGCTCGGGGCCAAGACGATGTCGGTCACGGTGTCGGCCGATGCCGCGGCAGAGGCGAGCTTCGATTTCTCGCCCGCCGGCTGAGCGCTGACCGCGCTAGGAGAGACGACCGGGGCGGGGCCTTCGTGGGCCCCGCCTTTTTTGTTCCGAGATCGACCCGGACGAGACCCGCGTCGAGCGGGACGACCGCCGGGTTCGGATAGACTGCGCGACCGCCCTTCCGTTCGATGCGGCGATCCCATCGGGTCGGTCGGATGGTGAATAATCGAGGGCGACCGGCATGAGCTCCGCAGCCAGAGATCCCCTTCGCGGCCCGCATCGGTTTGCCGTGTTCCTCGCCTGCTCGGTCGTCCTGTTGATCACCGCCGGCGGCTTGGTGAAGAGCCTCGAGGCGGGCCTGTCGGTGCCCGACTGGCCGACCTCCTACGGCGGCTTCAACCCGCCGCGGTGGTGGGAGATCGAGAACGTGCGCGCCGAGCACGGCCACCGGCTGATCGCCGGCACCGTGGCCGCGCTGACGGTCCTCTTGGCGGTCTGGATCAATCGGCGGGATCGTCGCCGGTGGGTGCGGCGCCTGGCAGTCGTGGCGGTTGCTACGGTGCTCCTCCAAGCACTCCTGGGAGGGATCACCGTGCTCTACTTCCTGCCGCCCGCGATCTCGGTCAGCCACGCCGCCCTGGCGGAGATCTTCCTCTGCCTCGTGGTGGTGCTGGCGGTGGTCACGTCGCCCGCTTGGAGACGACCGGGTCGGAGCGATCGAGACCAGCCGCCCCGTCTCCCCCTGGCACCGATTCTCACCGCGACGATCTTCGTCCAGATCCTGATCGGCGCGGTGATGCGCCACACCGGAGCGGGCCTGGCGATCCCCGACTTCCCGCTCGTCTTCGGCGGTCTCTTCCCGCCCGAGCTCAGCTTTCCGATCGTCGTCCATTACACCCATCGCGTCGGCGCCCTGGTGGTCGCCGGACTGGTGGGGGTGCTGAGCGTCCAGGTCGTCCGGCGGGGCTGGCAGTACCCCGGACTGCGCTATCCGGTGATGCTCCTCGGGCTCCTGGTGGTGGTGCAGGTCACGCTCGGGGCACTGGTGGTCCTCTCCGGCAAGGCCGTCCTGCCGAACACCTTGCACGTCGGCGTCGGCGCGACCATCCTCGCCACCAGCCTGGTGCTGACCCTGAACGGTTGGCGGACCCGCCGCGGCGAGGAGGCGATGTCGCCGGCCGTGCGAAGCGTCGAGGAGGCGGTGTCGTGAGCGCTTCCGAGGTGTTGGCTCAGAGCGCGGGTGGTCCCTCGCCCGGAGCCGACCTCGTCGAGCTGACCAAGCCACGGATCACCGTCATGGTGATGGTGACTGTCGGCATCGGGGCGCTCCTCGCCTCCGAAGGTGGGCCGCCGGTCGCTCTCCTGGTGCACGTCGTTCTCGGCACCGCGATGGTCTCGGGCGGTGCCTCGGCGCTCAACCAGATCCTCGAGCGGGAGGTCGACCGCCGCATGCGACGCACCGCGGACCGGCCGCTGCCGGCCGGTCGGATGCGATCGGAGGTGGCTTGGGGCTTCAGCGGCGCGTTGGTGGCGGTCGGGCTGCTCTACCTCGAGCTGGCGGTCAACGGACTGACGGCGCTTCTCGGTCTCGCCGCGCTGGTCAGCTATGTGGCGATCTACACC
The DNA here is from genome assembly GCA_033722395.1 of Thermoanaerobaculia bacterium. Classification (GTDB taxonomy): domain Bacteria; phylum Acidobacteriota; class Thermoanaerobaculia; order Multivoradales; family JAHEKO01; genus JAWVZD01. The sequence continues at coordinate 2,847 of JAWVZD010000056.1, forward strand.
CCGCTCAAGCGAGCGAGCTCGCTGGCGACCCTGGTCGGCGCGGTGCCGGGCGCCATTCCGCCGATGATGGGCTGGGCGGCGCTGACCGGCGGGCTCGAGGCCGGAGCCTGGGCGCTCTTCGGGATCCTCTTCCTGTGGCAGCTGCCGCATTTCCTCGCCATCGCCTGGCTCTGCCGCGAGGACTACGGCGTCGCCGGCTTCCCGATGCTGCCGGTGACCGATCACGACGGCCGACGGACCGGCCGACAGATGGTGCTCTACAGCCTGGCGCTGATGCCGGTGAGCCTGGTGCCGACCCTGCTCGGACTCACCGGCCGGGCCTATCTGGTCGGCGCGGCGATCCTCGGCGCGCTCTTGGTCGTCTTCGCGCTGAACTTCCTGGTGTCGCCATCGCGCGCCGCGGCGCGCCGCGTGATGCTCTACTCGGTCGTCTATCTACCGGCGGTTCTCGCCGTCATGGTGCTCGACCGAGTGCTCTGAGGATGGGGGGCGAGGGTGGTTTCCAAGACCGATAGCCCGGCGGTCGTGGTCGACGCACTGTCGTATCGCTACGGCGATCGCCTGGCGCTCGACGCGGTCGGGTTCTCGGTCGCCCCGGGCGAGATCTTCGGCCTGCTGGGTCCGAACGGCGGCGGCAAGACGACCCTGTTCAGCCTGCTGTCGACGCTCCGGCCCGCGCCCGCCGGCCGGATGCGGATCTTCGGGGCCGATCCCGGCGCCTCGCCGGCCCAGGTGCAGCGCCGGATCGGCGTGGTCTTCCAGGCCCCCAGCCTGGACCCGAATCTGACCGTGCGGGAGAACATGCTTCATCAGGGACACCTCTACGGCCTGAGCGGCCCGAGGCTCGTCGAGCGCGCCGAGCGCCTCGCCGAGCGCCTCGGAGTGGCGACGCGGCTCGGCGATCGGGTGGCGATTCTGTCGGGCGGGCTCGAACGCCGGGTCGAGATCGCCAAGTCCCTGCTGCACGGGCCGCGCCTCCTGTTGCTCGACGAGCCGTCGACGGGCCTCGATCCGGGGATTCGGCGCGAGCTCTGGACGCTGCTCGAAGAGCTGCGCTCGGAGGACGGCGTGACCGTGCTGTTGACGACCCACTTCATGGAGGAGGGGGAGCGCTGCGATCGGGTCGGGTTGCTCGATCGGGGCCGGCTGGTGGCGATCGGCCGGCCCGGGGAGCTCGAGGAGGCGGTCGGCGGCCAGGTGGTCCGCGTCCTCTCCGAGCGCCCGCACGAAGTGATCGAGCGCCTCGCGAGTCGCTTCGGGGTCGAGGCCCAGGTGAGCGGCGAGAGCGTGCAGTTCGAGCTCGAGAACGCCCACCAGCGGGTCGTCGAGCTGGTCGAGTCGCTGTCGGGCTCGATCCGATCGATCACCATCGCTCGGCCGACCCTGGAGGACGTCTTTCTCCGACGGACCGGTCACGCCTTCTGGGAGGCGGCCTCGGAGGAGGTGCGGCGATGAGCCCGCTCGCCGTCTACAGCCTGTGGCGTCGCGAGCTGGTGCGCTTCCTGCGCCAGCCGAGCCGCCTGGTGAGCGCTCTCGGCACCCCGCTCATCCTCTGGCTGTTGGTCGGCACCGGCCTCACCGCTTCGTTCCGCCTGCCGGACGGCCCGGCCGGGATGTCGTTCTTGGAATACTTCTTTCCCGGCACTCTGGTCCTGCTGGTGCTCTTCGCCTCGATCTTCGCCAACATCTCGGTGATCGAGGACCGCCACGAGGGCTTTCTGCAGTCGGTCCTGGTGGCGCCGGTCGGCACCACGGGCATGGTGCTGGGCAAGGTGCTGGGCGCGGCCACGCTTGCCTGGATCCAGGGAGCGCTCTTCCTGGCTCTCGCTCCATTGGCCGGCCTCGAGCTGGGCGCCCGCTCGGTGCTCGCCGCTCTGGGGGTGCTCGCTCTCCTTTCCGTTGCCCTGACCGGCCTCGGATTCGCGATGGCGTGGCAGGTCGACTCGACGCAGGGCTTTCACGGTGTGATGAACCTGCTGCTGATGCCGATGTGGATGCTGTCGGGAGCCTTCTTCCCGCTCACTGGAGCGCCCGTCTGGCTGGTGACGGTGATGCGGGCGAACCCGCTGACCTACGGCCTGGCGTTGCTGCGCCGCATGCTCTACCCGGCCGGGACGAGCTTCGGCGCCGGCCTGCCGTCGCTCGGCGTCTCCCTGGCGGTGGTGGTGGCGGCGACGATCCTGGCGACGATCCTCGCCGTGGTGGCCGCGGGGCGGCGACGATGAGCCCGCGGGCGATCCGCTGGGGCCTTCTGGCGCTGGTCGGGCTCGGTCTGCTGGCGACGCTCATCGTCGTCTCGGTGGCCGACCCGCCCGGGGCCCGCAGCAGACCGGCCACGGTCCGTGGGGTGCCGGGCGATACCGGTACCGGAGCCCTTCCGGTCCTCGGACAGGCGCCAGAGTTCTCTCTCGTCGACCGCAGCGGGAGGACGATCACGCGGACCGATCTCCTCGGCGAGGTCTGGGTAGCCGACTTCGTCTTCACCCGCTGTGGGGGCTCCTGCCCGCGGCTGACCTCGCTCCTCCTGCGCCTCGGCACCGAGCTCCCCGGCCTCCGCCGAATCTCGATCACCGTCGATCCGGCGCACGACACGCCCGAGGTACTCGCCGACTACGCCCGCGCCTACTCGATCGACGACCCGAGCTGGCTCTTCCTGACCGGCCCGCCGCACCGGGTGCACGGCGTCGTCGTCGAGGGGTTCAAGCTGCCGATCGTCGACGAGCCGCCGCACCAGATGGCGCATCCCGACGAGCCGATCCTGCACAGCGACCGTTTCGTCCTCGTGGACCGGCAGGGAGCGATTCGAGGCTACTACGAGGCCACCGATCCAGCGGAGTACGAACGGCTGCGGCGTGACATCCGGGCGCTCGGCCGAGACAATGGCGGCATGACGGCAAGCCGATCGGATGCGGACGACGGCACCCTCGACCCGGTCGTCTGCGAGCGCGAGGTCGTCGAGCTGCACGTGTTCCTGGAGCAGTGGTTCACCGGACGGCTGCCCGACACGGACGAGGCTTTCGCCCGTTTCGAGAGCGCTCTGGCGCCGCGCTTCACCCTGGTCGATCCGGCCGGCGAGCTGCTCGATCGCGCCACGGTGGTCGGTGCGGTCCGCGGGGGGCACGGCCGGAGCGCCGGTGAGGAGCTCACGATCCGCATCGAGAAGGCGACGGTGCGCCATCGGTCGACCGCCGCTTGCTTGGTGACCTACGAGGAGTGGCACGACACGGCCACCACGAGCCGCGGGCGGCTCTCCTCGGTGCTCTTCGTGCACCGCTCGGGGGCACCCAACGACCTCGAATGGCTGCATTTGCACGAGACCTGGCTGCCGGGCAGCGCCGTGTCCGGAGCCGAGGAGGACGACTGATGGACGCTCTGGCCTCGGTAGCGACGTGGGAGATCGGTCCGACCGCGCTCACCCAGATCGCGCTCGGGGGTGTGCTGCTGCTCTTCGGCCGCCGGCTGTTCTGGCTCCTCGTCGGGGCGGCCGGCTTCTTTGCCGGCGTGCTCCTGGCCGAGACCTACCTGGTGGCCGACTCGGAGATCCTGCGCTTGGCGATCGGCTTGGCGGTCGGCCTGCTGGCGGCACTGGCCGCCGTCTTCCTGCAGCGTTTCGCGATCAGCCTCGGGGGTGCGGTGGCGGCCGGCTACTCGATCTACTGGTACCTGGGGCTCACCTGGCAACCGCTACAGGGCTGGCACTGGGGGCTGGTGGCGGCGGGCGCGGTCATCGGCCTCATGGTCGCCCAGGCGGTATTCGACTTCGGGCTCATCTTCCTGTCGTCGCTGGCCGGTGCGACGTTGATCCTCGAGAACCTCGAGGGGGCGCCGGTGGCGAGCCGCTGGCTGTTCCTGGTCCTGGTGGTTCTCGGTGCCACGGTGCAGGCGAGCACCATGCCCGAGAGGAGGAAGAAGAGGAGCAGATCGGCGCGGCGGTAGAGTCCGTTTGCGAGCCTTCGAGGCTTGTCGTAAACTCCACCGCGTTCAACGCGAACCAGAGTGCCCGTGGAGACAGATTGGCGATACTCCGAGGCCGCTCGAGTCGGGCGGCGCGAGCTGCGACTGACGCCGGGTCCGCTCGATCGGGCCGCGGTCGCCACCGAATCCGATAGCTAGGGAGACCAGGATGAGCGTACTGGAGAAGGAACCCGCCGAAGAGGCGCACGAAGGGCACCACGTCGAGCCTTTCTGGCGGCGCTACATCTTCTCGGTGGACCACAAGACGATCGGGCTGCAGTACGCCTTCACGGCGCTCTTCTTCCTGCTCTTCGGCTTCAGCCTGATGCTGCTGATGCGTTGGCAGCTCGCCTTCCCGGGCAAGCCGATGCCCCTGCCGAACGTCAACGACTGGTTGCCCTGGCCGGGCGCCGGCTACGTCATGCCGACCCTGGTCCTGATCGTCGCGCTCTGGTTCGGCGTCGCCAAGCTCCTCACCCTGGCCGAGAACAAGTTGCTGCGGGCCGGGCTGTGGATCGGTGGACTGGCGGTCGGAGTGTGGTTCCTGCTCGGTATGCTCGCCGGCCTGATCAACCAGGCGAACGCGCCGGGCGGCATCATGCTGCCCGAGTTCTACAACCAACTCGGCGCCATGCACGGCACTATCATGGTCTTTCTGGCCATCGTGCCGCTCGCCGTCGGCGCCTTCGGCAACTACTTCGTGCCGTTGCAGATCGGCGCTCCCGACATGGCCTTTCCGAAGCTCAACATGGCGAGCTACTGGTGCTACTTCGTCGGCGGCGTGGTGATGCTGGCGAGCTTCTTCCTACCCGGCGGAGCGGCGAACTCCGGCTGGACGTCGTACACGCCGCTGGCGACGATCGCCACGGTGGGGCAGACCTTCTGGCTGGTCGGCATGTTCTTCCTCATCACCTCGTCGCTCCTGGGCTCGATGAACATCATCGTGACCATCTTCCAGCTCCGGGCGCCGGGGCTCACCATGATGCGCCTGCCGCTGTTCATCTGGACGCAGCTGGTGACCTCGTTCCTGCTGGTGCTGGCCTTTCCGCCGCTCGAGGCGGCGGCCTTCCTGCAGCTGATGGACCGGCTGGCCGGCTCGAGCTTCTTCATGCCGAGCGGCCTGGTGGTCAACAATCAGGTAATGGAGATCGCCGGCGGTGGAAACCCGTTGCT
>JAWVZD010000057.1:0-7879 GCA_033722395.1 Thermoanaerobaculia bacterium
CTCGACAGCGCCTGCGTATGGGGCGGCTCGCTCACAGCGATCCGCCTGGAGGACCGCCACCTGGTCCAGCAGGCGGCTCTGGAAACGACGCCTCCCGACCCGGACGGCTGCTGAGGCCGCACCGCCCGGACGGATCGGCCGGTCGGTCTTCTATCCGCCGACCGGCTCGAGTGCCTCAGCGTCGACCGGTGCCGGATCGGTGAACACCGTTTTCGGCACCTCCTGGTAGACCGCGATGTCGGTGTGACCCGACTCTCCACGGTCGTCCGACAAGAGGATCTCGCCGTAGCGCTCCCAGCCGTGCCAGGGGACCTGGAAGGCCGGCTCCTCGTCGTCGGCGTGGCGATAGAAGTCCCACTGCTCGACCAGGCCGGTGTCGTCGGCAACGTAGACGTGGTACTTGTTCTCCGGCGTCCGACCCACGCCCTCGAAGGTGAGCTCGAGCACCTCGGCCTCCCGCCCGTCCTGCATCGGTCTCGATCCGACGTAGCGCAGCGTGACGCCGCTGTCCTTGAGCTTGTACGGCATGAACATCCAGTAAGAGTCGTTGATCCAGGCCGCCTCGCCGAGATCGAGCATCTCCTCCAACGCCTCCGGATCGGTCACCTCCTCGCCGTCGCGCCAGGCCCGACCCTCGCCGCTGTGGAGGTTCATCAAGATGAGATACGGCTCGCCGGTCTCGCGGTCGACGCCCTCGACCCGCACGTCGCCGGTCTGCTTGTCCCAGTAGTGCAGCCTCCGTCCGAAGAAGTTCCAGCGCACCACCTGAGTCTCGTCCCACGCCCGGCGGCCTCCCAGCCTCTCCATGACGGCGTCGGCGATCTCGACGGCGCGCTCGTCCGAGCCGGCGGCGTCGAAGCCGGGCGCCGGCGGGTTCTCCGCCGCGCCGAGCGCCATCGAGGTCCCTACCGAAACGAGCGTTACAGCGATCGATCTGGCGAGCATGGTCTCCTCCTTCGAAGGGAGGCCATTGTGCCACACCCGCCGTTCGTCCTCCCCGCTCACCCGACCCGTGGTAGATTGCGCCGACTCGTCCACGCCGCTTCTCCTCCTCGCGCAGGATCGCCGGAACATGTCGAGCCAACGAGCCGATCGATCGATGCGGTCGGGAGTGAAACCGTTCCCGCAGCCGCGACCGAAGGTGGCACCCGGTCTCGCCGTTCTCCTTCTGCTCGCCTTCGGCGCCGCGCCGCGCGCCGACCTCGCCTCGCCGGCCGGCTCGCCCCTGCCGATCGGGCGCCTCGAACTGCTGGGAACGGTCGAGCTCGAGCCCTCGAAGCTCGACGGCATCCCTCTCGGAGGCCTGTCGGGGCTCACCTACGATCCGCGCCGGGAGCGCTACTACGCCGTCTCGGACGACCGGGCCGAGCGCGGCCCGGCCCGCTTCTACACCCTCGAGATCGACCTCTCCGACGGCAGGCTCGAGCCAACCGACGTCCGCCTCTTGGGGCTGACCCCGCTGACCACGGGCGACGGTCACGCATTCGGCGCCGGCAGCGTCGACCCGGAGGCGATCGCCTGGACACCGGCCGACGAGTTGATCGTCGCCTCGGAGGGGGACGCCCGGATCGAGCTGGCGCCGTTCCTCCGCCGCTTCGCCCTCGACGGCCGGCAGCTCGGCGACCTCCCCCTGCCGCCGCGCTACCGGCCCCGTCCGGACGGCCAGGCCGGCGTGCGCTACAACCTGGCGCTGGAGAGCGGCGCCGTCGAGCCCAGCGGTCGGTATCTCGTCTCGGCGACCGAGAACGCCCTGTCGCAGGACGGCCCCGTCTCCACCCTGAGCTCTCCCAGCCCCGGTCGCATCCTGGTCTACGACCTCGAAGCCGGCGAGCTGATCCGGGAGCACCTCTACTGGATCGACCCGATCGCCGAGGAACCTCGCCCGAGCGACGCCTTCGCCACGGCCGGACTGGTCGACCTGATGGCGCTCGATCGTCACCACCTGCTCGCCCTCGAGCGATCGTTCTCGGTGGGACGCGGCAACGACGTCCGTCTGTACGAAGTCGACCTCGAGGCGGCCGACGACATCCTGGCGATACCGTCGCTCGGCGGCCGCGACCTGACGGCGATCCGACCGGCCGAGAAGCGCCTGCTGCTCGAAGTCGATCGCCTCGGCGTCGAGCCCGACAATCTCGAGGGGATGACGCTCGGTCCCGCCCTGCCCGACGGCCGTCGGACGCTGCTCATGGTGTCGGACGACAACTTCGCTCCCGAACGGCAGGTCACCCAGATCCTCGCCTTGGCGCTCGATCCGTCGTCGCCCTCGGTGGCCGAGATCCAGGGCGAAGCCCACCGCTCGCCGCTCGAAGGCGACTGGGTCCGCCGGGTGAGCGGCACCGTCACGGCCGTCGATCCGAGTCGCCGCGACGCCGGCTTCTGGATGCAGCACGAGGAGCCCGAGGCGGGTCGCGTGGCGGGACTCTTCGTCGCCGCCGCCGAGCACTCGGTCGCCGTCGGCGATCGCGTCGAGGTCGACGGCGTGGTGCGCGAGGCGGGCCGGCCGGGCGAGCTCACCGTCACGCGGCTCGACGCCGCGCTGATCGCGGTCGCCGGGCGGCAGCCGACGCCCAAGCCGCTCGTCCTGGGCGACGATCTCGCGCCTCCCGCGGTGGTGATCGAAGACGACGCTCTGAACCGCTTCGATCCGTGCTGCGACGCCATCGACTTCTTCGAGAGCCTCGAGGGGCGCTGGATCGAGCTACGGGACGCCGTCGTGGTCGGTCCGACGACGCGCTACGGCGAGATCGTCGTGGTCGCCGGCGGCGGTCGCAGCGGCAGCGCCCGCACGGCGGCGGGGGGCGTGCGGCTGCGTCCGGGCGACGCCAACCCGGAGCGCCTGGTGCTCGACGACCGCCTGGCCCGGCCGGCTCCGAGCGTCGCCGTCGGCCAGCGCTTCGCTGCGCCGCTCCGCGGCGTCCTCGACTACGGCTTCGGGAACTTCCGCCTGCTGGTCACCTCCTGGCCCGGACTCGAACTGGGGGCCTCCGTCGAGGCCCCGGACGAGGCTTCGATCAAAGCCCCGGCCGACGCGCCGATCGAGGTCCCGTCGAGCGGTCCGAACTCGCAGAGCGCCCGGTCCGCCCTGACCGTCGCCACCTACAACGTCCTCAACCTCGATCCGACCGACGGTGCCGACGCCTATCGCCGGCTGGCGCGCTCGCTGATCGACGACCTCGCTGCACCGGCGCTCGTCGGCCTGCAGGAGATCCAGGACGACGACGGTCCGGCCGAGAGCGCCGTCGTCTCGGCGGCCGCCAATCTCGACCGCCTGGTGGCGGCGATCGTCGCCGGCGGGGGACCGCACTACCGCTGGCAGCAGATCGATCCGGTGCGCGACGCCGAGAGCGGCGAGCCGCACGGCAATATCCGGGTGGCGTGGCTGTACGACCCGAGTCGGCTCGAGCTGGTGCGGCGCGGCTGGGGCGACGGGTCGATCGACCCGACCACACCGGAGGTCGAGGCGCGTCTCGGCGAGGACGCCACGGGGGCTCTCCGGCTCCTCCGCAGCCCCGCCCGGCTGGGCACCGGATCGGCGGCCTTCGACGGCGATCCGGAACGCGGCTGGGAGGGACAGCGCAACTGTCTGGTGAGCGAGGCTCGCCTACCGCGCGCCCCCGACGGTCGGGCCTCGCCGCCGCTCTTCCTGATCAACTGCCACTTGAAGTCGAAACGGGGCGACGATCGCCTCTTCGGATCGGCGCAGCCGCCGATCGCCCACACCGAGGAGCAGCGCAGCGCCCAGACTCGCTTGCTGCGCCGGTTCGCGCAGTCGCTCCTCGAACGCGATCCGGCGGCTCGCATCGTCCTGCTCGGCGACATGAACGAGCACGAGTTCCGGCCACCGCTGCGCCTGCTCGAGGGGCCCCTCGTCAACCTCGTCGAGCGTCTGCCGCCGGCCGAGCGCTACACCTACAACTACCAGGGCAACTCGCAGATGCTCGACCACGTTCTGGTCAGCCCCGCCCTGGTCGATCGGGTGGTGGCGGTGCGGGCGGTCCACGTCAACGCCGACCGGCCGGCCGACCGGCGGGTGAGCGATCACGACCCGATCGTCGTCCGGTTCGACCTCGACTGAGCGACCGCGCCGGGTCTCAGGGCGCCGTCAGGGTCAAGCGGAGCTTGCGATCGGCCCCATCGGCGAACAGCTGCTCGAACTCCTGGCGCGACACGGAGAGCTCGGCCGAAACCCACAGCCCCTCGTCCCCGTGCGCCGGGATGTTGAGGCCGACGCGGATCTTGCGCAGCTCTTCGGAGGCGAGGACCTCGTCGCCCAGCAGCAGCTCCAGCAGCAGATCGGCGCGCCGCAGCCGCTTGGCGGTGTAGAGCTGCGCCGCGACCTCGATTTCGACACGCTCTCCCTTGGCACGCCGCGCCAGCGTCACCTTCTCGACGACGATGTCGTTGCAGATGAAGCCGTTCGTCTCCTCGGTCGGCCAGGCGGTGTTCTCGGGCAGCGCATCGATCGGGCCGGGGACGATCTCGAGCACCATCGGTGAGGCCATGCGGAGCTCGGGCGCCTGCTCGGTGGGGATCTCCTCGCGTCCGAGGACCCGCGACACCGCCGTCACCTCGCTCCCCGTCTCCCGCGCCTGGCGCACCGCCTGATCCTGTGTCGCCTCGCCCGGAGCCTGCTCGGGTACCGCCTCCTCTTCGACCGGCTCGGCGGCGGGGATCTCCTCTTCACCCGGCTCGGCGGCCGCCAGCGCACCGGCGCTCGGCGCCTCCGCAGCGGTGGTGGCGGGACGCGGGAGGACGTCATCGTCCGACTCGGCCCGAGCCTCGTCCGAGGCCGAGGCGATCTGGCCGCCGAGCGGCACGTAGGTGGCGTCGAAATAGTTCGTCCAGGTATCGCCGCCGTCCGGCGAGTGCTCGATCAGATGGTGCAACCGGCCCTCCTCGATCGGCTCCAGGCGCACCCGCGCCATGGTCACCGTGCCGTCGGCACGGATGTGCTGCCCTTCGTAGACCAGGACACCGTCGGTGACCGTGCCGGCGTAGTGGACCACCGTGCCCCGCCCGTCGACCCAGTGCTGCTTCCACAGGCCGGCGGCCGGGTCGTAGTAGTTCATGCTCTGACCGGTGCCGCCTCCCGCCGAGCTCCAGTTCTCCTCGATCAGACAGCCGGCCTGCCGCTTCTCGATCCTGTTCGTGCCGACGGTCGCACCCTCTGCGTTCACGACCCGCCACTCCCCGACCCAGAAGTCGAGCGCGCCGTACGGATCCGCCTCGCCACAAGGACTGGCGGGTTGCGCTACCAGATGACTCGTCGCCAGGACGAGGGCGAGGCTCGCGAGCACGAACGGTCTCCACATGATCTAGGCCTCCGAAGGTCGTGTCGGATGTCGACTTGCGGCGCCCTATTGTAGCGCCCGCGACCACCTGCCTCCCGCCACCCGGCCGAATACCGGTCGGACCGGACGGCGCAGTGAAACCCCGGCGACCGGTCGACGTACTCGAAGACGGACGCCGCGACTCCGAGACCATGACCACGCTTCCGAACTACGTCGCGGTCGGAGCGGCGATCGGGCTCCTCCTCTGCGGCGGATCTCCGACGCCCGCCGACGGCACGACCGGCACCGATCCGAAACCGGACGGTGACCTACGGATCGTCTACCTGGCGAACGCGGGGTTTTTCCTCACCGACGGCGAGCGCGATCTGTTGGTGGATGCCCTGTTCGGCACCGGAATCGACGGCTATGCCGCCCTGCCGGAGGGCGAGCGCGCGGTCCTCGAGTCGGGTCGACCGCCGTACGACGACGTCGACCTCGCTCTCGCCACCCACTACCACGCCGATCACTACGACGCCGACGCGGTGGCACGGTTCCTCGCCGCCAACCCGCGGGCCGTCTTCGTGTCGACCCAGCAGGCCGTCGACGAGCTGCGCGATCTCGACGCCGGAGAGGCCGCGATCGGACGGCGCGCCTTCGGCTACCGGCTCGACGAAGGCGAGGTCGAGAGGCGGTCGATCGACGGGATCGACCTCCGCCTCTTCCAGCTGCATCACGGCCGCGAGCGACCCGACATCCAGAACCTCGGCCTCCTGATCGAGATCTGCGGCCTCACCGTGCTCCACGTCGGCGACACCGAGGCCGACGCCGACGACCTGCGCCGCGCCGGTCTGGCCGGTCTCGAGCCCGACGTGGCACTGCTGCCGTCCTGGTTTCTCCGCCCCGGTCCCTGGGAAGCCGCGGTCGAGGTGCTCCGGCCGCGACGGATCGTCGCCATGCACCTGCCCGAGGCGGATGCCCCGGCCAACTACTTCTGGGGCGAGGCGCGGAGTCGGGACGCACTCGAAGCGACGATCCTGCGACGGCATCCGGACACCTTCGTCCCCCGCACTCCGGGCGAATCGGTGCGGATCCCCTGCCGACCGGCCGCTTCGACACGCTGAGAGAGAGCCAGCGGTGGGCGAGGCGGTGCACACCCTCCGAGTCGACGGAATCGGCTTGACATGCAACCTTAGAGTTGCATATAGTCGTCCGCACCATGCCGAGCGTCTTCGAAGCGGTCGCCGACCCGACGCGGCGCGGCATCCTCGCCCGCCTGCGCTCGGGAGATGCGCTCTCGGTGAGCGACATCGCCGCCGAGCTGCCGATGACGCGCCAGGCGGTCACCAAGCACTTGGACCTGTTGCGCGACGCCGGGCTGATCCACGTCCGGTGGCGCGGCCGCGAGCGTCTGCACGAGCTCGACGCCCGACCGCTGCGAGAGGTCGACGAGTGGCTGGAGCCCTACTCCGCCTTCTGGGACGACGCCCTGGGGCGGTTGGAACGACACCTGAAGGAGAATCCATGACTCTCGAAGTCGAAAAGACGATCCATCTCGATGCCTCTCCCGAGCGCGTCTGGCGCGCCATCACCGAAGCCGACGAGCTCACGGCCTGGTTCCCCGAATCGATCGAGTGGGAGGCCAGGCAGGGCGGCGAGGGCTGGCTGGGCTGGCAGAGCCACGGCCGCTTCGCGGCTCGTATCGAGGCGTTCGAGCCGCCGCGCTTTCTCGCCTGGCGGTGGGCCCGGGAGCCGGACACCTCGCTCGACGAAACCGACACGACCCTGGTCGAGTGGACCCTGACGCCGCGTGACGGAGGCGGTACGACCCTCCACCTCCGAGAGAGCGGCTTCGTCGCCGAGAGCTACCGAGACGAGAACGACGCCGGCTGGGATCACGAGCTCGGCGAGCTGGTCGAGCACCTCGGCGAGCCCGAGGCGGCGATCGCCTGATCGTCGGCGTGAGAGCCCTCAGTCGAGGGTCGCGGGACCGATCCCGAGCCCCGGGCCCTCGGACGGATAGAGGTAGCCTTTCTCGAGTCGGACCGCACTCGCCGCCGGGTCGCCTTCGAGATCGAGATGCCCGTCGAGGTCGGCGAAGCGGATCCCGGGGCGCGACAGGGCGAAGGCGAGCCCGGCGGCGATACCCAGCGCCGACTCGTCGCCGCAACCGACCATAACCTCGAGGCCTCCGGCCACCGCCACGCTGGCGATCCGATTGGCGCTCCTGAGCCCGCCGACCTTCATCAGCTTGATGTTGATCATCTCGGCGAGCTCGCCGCGGACGATCTGGAAGGCGTCCGCCAGCGAGCGCAGGCTCTCGTCCGCCATGACGCCGACGCCGCTGGCACGGTCGATGGTGCCCAGCAGCGTTCGCTCGCCCCCCGGCGTCGGCTGTTCGACGAGCTCGAGGCCGGCGTCACGCGTCGCCGCGAGAAAGCGCGCCGCGCTCTCGACCGTGTATCCCTGATTGGCGTCGAAGCGCAGCCCGACGCCCTCCCCCACGGCGCGCCGTACCGCCCGCACCCGCTCGGCGTCGTCGTCGGGGTCGAGACCGCCCTTGAGCTTGAGGAACCGGAACCCGTCCTCCACCCGCCGCCGCGCGACGGCGA
>JAWVZD010000058.1:0-7850 GCA_033722395.1 Thermoanaerobaculia bacterium
CGGCCTGGTCTGCGCCGCCTACTGTGTGACGTTTCGGTGGCGCGAGTCGGTCGAGCTGGTACGCTGTCACCCGGTGCGGCTCCTGGTGTGCGGCTTTCTCGCCGTGCCGCTCTACAACCTGGCGCTCTACTACGGACAGCAGCACGGCGTGGCGGCTCCGATCGCCTCGCTGACCACAGCCCTGCTGCCGCTGTTCGTCATGCTGCTGTCGGCGCTCTTCCTGGCCGAGCGCTTGACGGCGCGCAAGCTGTTCGGCTTCGCCGTCGCCGCCAGCGGCATGGCCGTGGTGGCGACGGCCCGCACGGCCGAGATCGAGCTGCGCTACCCGCTGCTTCTGGCCATCACCGCCATGGCCCCTCTCAGCTGGTCGTTCTTCACCGTGTTGAGCAAGCCGCTCGCCGGGCGGAGCTCGCCGGTGGTCTGGAGCTACTTGGCGACGGCGATCGGCATGCTCATGATCGTGCCTCTGGCGCCGGGGGATCCATGGCGTGACATCCGCGCCCTCGATCCGTCGGGCTGGGGAGCACTGCTCTATCTGGCCCTGCCGTGCACCGTCCTGGGCTTCGCCGTCTGGACGTGGCTGCTGCGCCACCTGCCGGCGAGCGCGGTCGGCTTCACCGTCTTCCTCAATCCGCCCCTGACGTCGGCCTCGAAGCTTCTCCTGGCGGCCGTCGCGCCGGCCGTCTTCACCTTCACCGTGCTGCCGCGCGAGTGGCTCGGCGGGCTGGTGACGCTAGTGGGAATGGGAGTGGCGGTCACTGCGAGGCGCCGCGCCATTCCCCCGGAGACGGCGCCGACCGTCGCCGGTGGAGAGCACGGATGATCAAGGCGGCTCGACCGGTGGGTTTCGTCTACGACGTTTCGACTGCCCCATCTGGAGTGTCCCGTCTCGGGTGCACCGTCTCGATCGCGATCGGCGAACCTTGACTAGCGTAAATCGAGCGTAATACGATGCGTTCCATGTCGTGGTCGGAGCTCGCGACTCTCGTCGGGTCGTTGGTCGTTCTGGCCGGCTACCTGCTGGTCGTCGTCCGCTTCGCCGAAGGGCCGCAGGAGTGAAGGCCGGTGAAGTGAACGAGAGCCGTGCGGAGAACGAGGCCCGTCCGGAGGAGAGGCCGCGTCGTATCCTGCACTGCGACATGGACTGCTTCTACGCCGCCGTCCACGTGCGCGACGATCCGGCGCTGGCGGGCAAGCCGGTGGTGATCGGTGGCAGTCCGGAGGGGCGCGGCGTGGTGGCGGCCGCGAGCTACGAGGCGAGGCGCTTCGGGGTGCGCTCCGCCATGCCCGCGGCTCGGGCGCGCCGCCTCTGTCCCGGGGCGATCTTCCTTCGTCCCGAGTTCGATCGCTACCGGGCGGAATCGGCGCGCGTCTTCGAGATCCTGCGCGACATCTCCGATCGGGTGCAGGCGGTCTCGATCGACGAGGCGTACATCGACGTCACCGAGTCGTTCGAGGCGTGGGGAAGCGCCACGGCCGTAGCCGAGGAGATCCGTCGGCGGGTGGCGACCGAGCGGCGGCTGACCATGAGTGTCGGCGTAGGTCCGAACAAGCTGGTTGCCAAGATCGCCTCCGACTTCGACAAGCCGGACGGTCTGACGGTGGTGCCGCCGCGCCGGGTCGGCCGGTTCCTGGCTCCTCTGTCGGTGCGTGCCCTGCCGGGCGTCGGGCCGGCCACGCAAGAGCGGCTGGAGCGGTCGGGACTGCGTACCGTCGCCGATCTGCGGGGTGTCGACCGGACGGTGCTGACGGAGCGCTTCGGCCGCTACGGCGAGACGCTCTACCGCTACGCTCGTGGAATCGATCGTCGCCCGGTGGTCGTCCACCGCGAACGCAAGAGCCTGTCGAGCGAGCGGACCTTCGCCGAGGACCTCGAATCGACGGCCGACCAGCTGGCCGCCATCGAGCGGCTGGCCGAGCGGGTGGCTGCCGGCCTCGAGCGCCGCGACCTGGCGGCGCGGACGCTCACCCTCAAGGTGCGCTACGCCGACTTCACCACCGTCAGCCGCAGCCTGACGCTGGCCTGGCCGACGCGGCTGCGAGAGCTCTTGGGGTCGTTGGCGAGCGAGCTTCTCGAGCGCACCGAGGCGGCGCAGCGCCCGGTGCGCCTGCTCGGGGTGGGTGCTTCGAAGCTCAGCCCCGCCGGAGAGGGGCAGATGACGCTGTTCGACGAGCGATCGTAAGCTCGTAACGAGCCCTATCGGCCACGCCAACGGTCGATCTCGCGCCGCTCCCGCTTGGTGGGTCGCCCGGCGCCACGCCGACGCTGGCCGGGGCCCCGGCGAGCTGCCCGCTCGATCGGGTCGAGCTTCGGCCGGGGCGGGCTGACGTCTTCGAAGAGCCGTGCCGCTTCGGCCTTGGGAAGGGGCCGGTCGGCGAGCTCGCGCACGATGAGGATACGGCTCCAGTCGCCGAACTCGGTCTCGACCCGGTCGCCGAGGGCGAGCGGACGGTGCGGCTTGGCGACGGTGTCGTTGACGCGCACGCGCCCGGCGGCGCAGGCCTTGGTCGCCTTGGTGCGCGTCCGGAAGACGCGGGCCACCTGGAGCCACTTGTCGAGCCTTACCGTCATCGTTCCCAGTTTAGCGGCAGGAGCCTGGACTCTCTCGAGTCGCGGCCTGGGTCCGGCCCCTCGCGGCTCTGCCGGCAGGCTACAATCGAGCGCGATGTCGAGTTCACTGAAGCGACTGCTGGTCGTTCTACTGATTCTCCCCGTGCTGCTCCTGGCCCTGACGCTGGTCTACATGTACGGCATGGCCGAGTTCGAGGGCGCTCCGCGCGGCTTCCTGCGCAGCCTCGAGTGGGCTGCCGAGACCTTGACGACCACGGGCTACGGGTCCGATAGCACCTGGTCTCACCCGGCGATGGTGCTGTTCGTCGTGCTGGCTCAGTTCGTCGGCGCCTTTCTGATCTTCTTCATCGTCCCCATCGCCCTGGTGCCGTTTCTGGAGCAGCGCTTCGAGGTGAAGCTGCCGCGCAAGGTGCCGAAGATGGAGGATCACGTCGTCATCTTCCACTACGGACCGCCGGTCGCCACCCTGCTGACCGAGCTGGAGAAGGCCGACGTTCCGGCGCTGGTAGTCGAGGAGGACGCCGCCCGCGCCCGTCGTCTGATGGAGCGAAACCATCGCGTGCTGGCCGCCTCGCAGGGTGAGAGCGCCTTGGAGGAGGTGCACTTGGCCTCCGCCCGCGCCCTGATCGCCAACGGTACCGACGATCAGAACGCCGCCTTGATCGTCGGTGCGCGCCAGGCGGGCTTCGAAGGCGAGGTGCTGGCCCTGGTCGAGGAGCCGGTCCATCGGCGCCCGATGATGCTGGCGGGTGCCTCGGTGGTGTTCACGCCGCGTCATGTCCTGGGCGCAGCCCTCGCCGCGCGCGCCTCCGAGCGCATCAGCCCGACGGTGGCGGGCATCCAGCAGCTCGGGCGGAAGCTGCGCACGGTCGAGGTGCGGATCGAGCGCGGCAGCTCGCTGGTCGGCCAGACGCTCGAGGAGGCCGGGATCGGGCGCCGCACCGGTGCCACCGTCCTCGGCCAGTGGGTCGGCGGCCGACTGCAGGCGCCGCCGACCGGCGACACGGTGCTCGAGGAGCACGGCATCCTGGTCATCGCCGGTAGCGAGGAGAGCATCGGCCAGGCCGAGGAGCTGTGCGAGGGAGCGCGCCGGCTTCGCGGCACCGGTTCGTTCGTCATCGGCGGGTTCGGGGAGGTCGGTGCCAAGGTGGTCCAGCTGCTGCGCGACGCCGAGGAGGAGGTGCGGGTGGTCGACCGTCTGCCGCGCCCGGGCGTCGACGTGGTCGGCGATCTGCTCGACTCCGATGTCCTCGAGCAGCTCGACGTCGCCGACTCGCGTGGCGTCATCCTGGCGCTCGACACCGACACCGCGACCCTGTTCGCCACCGTAATCGTGCGCGACCTGGCGCCCGAGGTGCCGATCATCGCGCGGGTCAACGAGGCCGAGAACGTCGAGAAGATCCATCGGGCCGGCGCCGACTTCGCCCTGTCGCTGTCGCAGGTCTCGGGTCAGATCCTCAGTCGGAGGCTGCTCGGGCAGGAGGCGATCTCCTTCGACAGCCAGCTCAAGCTGCTGCGCACCTCGGTCGACGGCCTGGCCGGCAAGCGAGCGGCGGAGGCCGACATCCGCAGGCGGACGGGGGTCTCCGTGGTGGCGGTCGAGCGAGGGGAGGATCTGGTGGTCGAGCTGGGCGCCGATTTCGAGTTCGAGTCGGGCGACGACCTCTACGTCTGCGGCTCGAGCGAGGCGATCCGCGAGTTTCGCGAGGTCTTCGGCGACGCCGCGTAGGCGGTCGTCTGCCGATTGACCTCAGGGCGGAGGCACCGGTCAGCCGGCTTCGTCGCGCCGCAGGCGCTCGATCTCGCGCTCCAGCCGCTCGTCGATGCGACGGCGCTCCTCGACGTACTCCTTCTCGAGGCGCTCGCGCTCGGCGGTATCGTGGGTGGCGTCGAGCTCTCTGCGGTGCAGGATCTCGAGCTCGGCCCGTTTGGCGTCGGCCTTCCGTCTGGCCTCGGCGACCGCTTCGCGGCCGGAGTCGGAGATCGAGGCGGTGTCGGGCGGCGCGATGCCCTGCGCCGCGAGGCGCTCGAGCGCTTTCTCGTAGGCCGACTTGAGCGGCCGCTCGGCTCCACGCGTCGGAGAGTCGGACGAATCGGACATGAGTGCAGAATACCATCGCCTTTTGCTTCTCTTCGTCGACGGTGTCGGGCTCGCCCCGGCGGCAGCGGGCAATCCGCTGGCCGAGGAGCCGAGTCCGACACTGCGCCGACTCCTCGGGGGACCGCTGACCGTCGAGCAGTGCCAGCGACGTGACCACCTGGTGCTGGTGCCGCTCGACGCGACGCTGAACGTCCCCGGCCTGCCGCAGAGCGCCACCGGCCAGGCGAGCCTGTTCACCGGACGCAATGGCGCGGCACTTCTGGGCCGGCACCAGACCGGGCTCCCCGGGCCACGGATGCGCCGGCTGGTCGAGGAGCACGGCCTGTTCGCTCGTGCCGTCCAGGCGGGGCTCGAGGTGACCTTCGCCAATGCCTATGGCGCCTCCTACGTGGCGGCTCTCGAGCGGGGGGAGCGCAAACCGTCGGTTACCACGATCGGTGTGCGGGCCGCCGGTCTCGACTTGCGCAGCCTCGACGATCTGGCGCGCGGTCGAGCCGCCACCTGGGATCTGTGCCGCGATCTGGCCTCGCGCCGTGCCGGCGTCGAGCTCGAGCCGATCGAAGCGCGGCAAGCGGGAGAGCACCTGGCGGCGCTGGCCGCGCTGCACAGGCTGACCGTCTTCGAGACCTTTCTCACCGACCTCGCCGGTCATCTGAAGCGCGGCGTGTCGCCGGCCGAGGCGGTCGGACGGCTCGACGGCGCCGTCGAAGGCCTCGAAGCCGCTCGCAGCGCCGATCTGACTTGGATCCTGACCAGCGATCACGGCAACCTGGAGGACGTCCGTCACGGCTCGCACACCAGGAATCCGGTGCCGCTGCTGGCGGTCGGTCCGGCGGCACCGTACTTCGCCGACGCCGGATCGATCCTCGATGTCGTGCCGGCCCTGCTGCGGGCGTTGAGAGTCGAGGAGTAGCGGGCGAGCGTCGGGAAGAAATTGCGACAGCGGCGGGAGTTTCGCTATCATCGGGATCCGCGGTCACTCGATGGTTCTCGGGGTGATCGTCCAAACCAACCAGGCGACCCGCCGCTGCCGACGAACGACGTTTCACGCGGCGTTGGACTCGGTCGAGCCGAGCGGTCGCCAGGGCGAGGCCGGGCACCGTCGTTCGACGGTCGGCGGGCGACCGCGGATCATTCACGACTGCTGGTCGGACTCTCGAGAAGGAGGTACGTGCGAAATGATCGAGGCACGCGACATCACGCGACGCTACGGTGATTTCACCGCCGTGAAGGGAGTCTCCTTCTCGGTCGACGAGGGCGAGATCGTCGGCATCCTGGGGCCGAACGGCGCCGGCAAGACGACCATCATCCGCATGGTGACCGGGTTTTTGCCGCCGTCGAGTGGGCGGGTGACCGTCGGCGACCGCGACCTCTTCGAGGAGCCGCGCAGCGCCCGCCGGCACATCGGCTACCTCCCCGAGAACGTGGCCCTCTACGGCGAGATGCGGGTGCGGGAGTATCTGACCTATCGCGCCCGCTTGGAGGAGGTGGCGCGCTCCGCGGTGCGGGGCGCCATCGACGAGGTGCTCGAGAGTTGTCTGCTGACCGAAGTCTCCGAGCAGATCATCGGCACGCTGTCGAAGGGCTACCGGCAGCGCGTCGGGCTGGCGGCGGCGATCCTCCACAGTCCCAGGGTGCTGGTGCTCGACGAGCCGACCGTGGGACTCGATCCGCGCCAGATCGTCGCCATTCGGGAGCTCATCCGCGAGCTCGGACGGCGCCACACGATTCTGCTGTCGACCCACATCCTGCCCGAGGTCGAGCTCCTCTGCGACCGGGTGCTGATCATCGATCAGGGCGAGATCGTCGGGGAGGGTACCCCGGAGGCGCTGCGCCAGCAGTGGGTCGGCACGACGCGGATCCGGCTGACGCTCAAAGGTGAGCCGAGTGCGATCGAGGAGGAGCTCGCCGGGCTCGAGGGGGTCGAATCGGTCGAGCGGAGCGTCGTCGAGGGCGATACCGAGCTTCGCCTGGAATGCGGTCAGGAGGTCGACCTGCGCGAGGCGCTGTTCCGCCTGGCGGTGGAGCGCGGCTGGGTGCTGCTCGAGCTGGCGGTCGATCGCGCCTCGCTGGAGGACGTCTTCGTCCGCCTGACGACACGTGCCGCGGCGGCCGCGGCCGCCGCGACGACCGAGGAGGTGGCGTGATGCGAGCCATGCTGGCGACACTCGACCGCGAGCTCCGGGCGTATTTCTTCTCGCCGCTCGGCTGGGCCGTCCTGACCCTGGTCCTGCTGGTCAACGGCGGCGTCTTCTGGGTTCTGGTCAGCTTCCTGTCCGATCCCCGCACGCCGGCCTCGGCGACGCCGCTGGAGTACTTCTTCGGCCAGACCATCTTCTTCTGGCTGGTGCTGCTGTTCGTCACTCCGGTCCTGACGATGCGTCTCGTCGCCGAGGAGCGCAAGAGCGGCACCATCGAGGTGCTGATGACGGCGCCGATCAGCGAGGGGCAGGTAGTGGCAGGCAAGTATCTGGCGGCTTTGGTCTATTTCCTCTGGCTGTGGCTGCCGAGCCTGCTCTACGCCGTGATCCTGGCGAGCTACAGCGAGGTCGACTGGGGGCCGGTCGCTTCGGGCTACCTCGGCGTTCTCGGGATCGGCGCCCTCTTTCTGGCGGTCGGGGTTTTCGCCTCCGCCTTGGCGCGCAACCAGATCGTCGCGGCGCTGGCGACCTTCGCCATGCTGATGGTCCTGTTCTCGTTCGGTCTGCTGGAGAGTCTGTTCGAGACCAACGAGGTGCTGTCGGAGGCCTTCGCCTACATGAACCTGTGGCAGCACATGGAGGAGTTCAGCCGCGGCATCGTCGACTCGCGCCGCCTGGTGTACTACCTCTCGGTGACGTTGCTGTTCCTGTTTCTCTCCAGTCGAACCCTCGAGGCGAAGAAGTGGAGGTAGAGGATGGCTGACGCCAAGTTCTCGCGTGGTCTGGTCAAGGGCTCGACGCTGTCGATCGGCGTCGTGCTCGTCGTCGTGCTGACCCTCTTCGTGAACTACTTCGGATGGAAGTACTACCAGCGCTTCGACTGGACGTCGGGCGATCTCTACTCGCTCTCCGAGAAGAGCGAGAACATCCTCGCCGAGCTCGATCGGGACATCGCGGTCACCGTCATGCTGGGTCCGCAGTCGGACGCCTTCGCCGAGGCGCGCGAGCTGCTCGAGCGCTACGAGAGTCGCTCGCC